>DMCS01000046.1 GCA_003445715.1 Candidatus Mesolinea sp.
ACCACTATATAAGACTTTACCTTGAACAAGTTCTCATAAATCTTTATTTGATGCTTACTCGCAATTCTCGTTAATTAAACACAGTGTTATCTGCTTTCGTTTGAGGATTTGGCAGGAGCAATATTTACCTCCGCGCAATGTAATTTGCGCTTATTCGCGGTTTTCACTAAGCGAAGGTTCACTATCTTTCGAACTGTGCTCTTCAGCCTCTAAAGTTTCCTCAGTATCATTGGCAACCTCCTCGGCGAGGCGCGTACCGCTGCTAAAGCGGAAGGTGAGTGAACCAATTTGGATTAAGTCACCATGCTGCAAGATGACGCCGCTTTGACCAACAGGTGCATAATTGACCCAGGTGCCGGAGGTGCTATGAAAGTCGGTGAGGCGGAAGTTCCCTTCTGGCAATAGGCGCAGCTGACAGTGCAGCGGTTCGAGGGCTGGATCCGCGAAGGAAAGTTGGCACAATTCAGGATCCCTGCCGATGAGCATAAGCTCCTGCGTAATGGGGATTGGCTTTTCTGGTAAAGGGGTGTTATCCGCGTCCAGGTGTGTAAGCGTCGCCAGAATCTTTTGCGCTGGAGGTAAAACCTGTTCCACTTCTTCGGGCAAAGGCACTTTGCTTGCCAAGCGCCGGCGCTTTCTGCGTGCTGGGAGAACAATGAAAGTTAATGAACCAACAAACAACGCGCCCAGCAGCCCTAAAAACCATGGGTTTTGCCAAAATGCGGATGAAGGTGAAGAAGGAACCGGTAGCACTTCTAGATTTATATCGGTAAGCACTGATTGCCCCGTCAACCCGAATTCGTCGCTAATCTTTGCTTGCAGACTGAGATGTTGCGTTTCAGGGAAATCAGCAAAGTCCAAGCGGAAGGTAAAGTAAGGAGCAGAAGTGTTTTCCTGATAGAGGCTCCCATTTACCCACAAGCTGGCTTTGGTTGTGCTACGCGGGTGTCCATCGGGGAAGTTCACGGTGATCTCCACTGGCAGCTCTGCTGGTGAAAGTGAACCGTCTGCTCCGGTCTGCACGCTGATCGCTTGCGGCAGGTTAATGAACTGCACTTCTGCCGGCAGCACCTCTACGGAAAAGGTAATGTTCGGAGAGGTTACCACGCCAGTGCTGGTTTGCAGGCTGAGCCCTAATTGATGTTCTCCGCTTTTACGGATATGTGAAAGATACGATACCTGATAACGCTTGCCCAACCCGAGGATGTAATTGGTTGGATCAGGGATGGGTTCCGAACCAGAAAAGAGAAACAAGCTGCCACCGCTGCCTTCAGCTAGATTGCGCAGATGCGGAATTTGGGGAAATGTGATGATTTCTGGCTCACCAGCAAGCCAGATGTTGACCGTGATGTGGTGGTCTAACGCAGTCTGCAGTAATTCATCTACTTGCTCTGCTTCTCCTACCAACGGCAGGGCGGTGATGTATAGCAAGGTCTTATCTTGCCCGCTTTCATCTTGGCTTAGCACCTCCAAAGCGCGCTGCAGGCTCGTGAAGTTCGGTTCCATGCGCCGCATATTACCGGGATAATCGGCTAAGGCGATGAGAAGTGAATCCAGATCGGTGAACTCGGTAAATTCATAATCCGGGTTGATGAATAAGCTGAGGCGATCGCCAGAGCCGGGAATGAGGCTCTGATTGAGCTGGGTGAAAGCCCGAATGAGTTTATCGTAGCGTGAGATGCCGTTAATATCCCGCCAAGCCAAATCTAAACCCGGGTTGATGGCTAAAGCTAAATGCAAACCATCATAGGTCTCCATCACGCTGCGAGCGGGCAGGATCTTCTCATCCTCGCGTATCTGTAAATTGGTGGCATTAATCTGGTCAACAGCTGGGTCTGGCAAGTGCCTTGGCTTCACCTCCGCACGGATAAGAGGGAACTCGCGAGTATCTATGCTGCTCACTTCCAAGCTGGGCAGCGGCTGCGATAGAGTTGCTGCTAACGCAGTGAATGATTGCATAAGCAACAGGCTCAGTAGTAAAGCAGTGATAAATGCTTTGCCTAAGGTGTGCAATGGGAAACGCAACGCTCGATGATGCGTAGGCATAGCTGATTGTTGAAGCTTGGGCAATTTAAAGAGACCTAATTTGATGGACATAGCGCTGTCTAAAGTCAATTTTACCCGAAGGTGAAACGCTGCTAGCTTAAGGCACTTACAGGGAGTTGAGAGTTACTCCCACTCGATCGTGGCGGGGGGTTTGCTAGTGATATCGTAAACGACACGGTTGACGCGCGGAATTTCGTTGACGATGCGATTAGCAACCCGAGCTAGGAATTCTTGCGGCAGGCGTGCCCAATCAGCGGTCATAAAGTCCGTGGTGGTGACGGCGCGCAGAGCAACCACTTCCTGGTAACTGCGCTGGTCTCCCATCACGCCCACCGTTTTGATCGGCAAAAGCACCGCAAAAGCTTGTGAGGTGCCTTGCAGTTTTCCGCTGGGATCCTCCTGCAGTTGAAGAAGACCCGCTTGCTCGAGTTCCTGCGTGAAAATGGCATCAGCTTCGCGCAGCGTGTCTAAGCGCTCGTGAGTAATTTCGCCTAAACAGCGCACAGCTAAGCCAGGGCCTGGGAAGGGCTGCCGCCAGATTAGGCTGTGCGGCAAGCCGAGCGCTTCGCCTACCGCGCGCACTTCATCTTTAAAAAGCAAGCGCAAGGGCTCCACCAACTTGAAATGCAAGTCAGAAGGCAAACCGCCCACGTTATGGTGGCTCTTGATGCGCTGAGCTTGCGAAGCGCCGATGCCTTGGGACTCGACCACATCGGGGTAGATTGTGCCTTGCACGAGGAAGTCAATTTGCCCAATTTGGCGGGCGGTAGCTTCGAACTCGCGGATGAAGGTCTCGCCTATAATCTTGCGCTTAGTTTCTGGGTCGGTAACCCCCTGAAGTGCGCTCAAGAAACGCTCGGAGGCATCAACGACCATCAAGCGCTCGCCTAACAACGGGTGGAATGCGGTTTCCACTTGATGCCGTTCGCCTTTACGCAATAAACCTGTATCGATAAAAACACTATAGACCTGCTCGCCCAAGGCGCGCTGGGCTAAAGCCGTCGCCACGCTGGAATCGACGCCCCCGCTCACTGCCGAAAGCACTTTGGCTTCGCCCACTTGTTGCTGAATGCTTGCTATGCTCTGGGCAATTATCGAAGCAGGGGTCCAGTCGCCTTTGCAGCCACAAATATCGATGACGAAACGCTGCAGGATCAGCGCACCCTGCGGTGTGTGGCGCACTTCAGGGTGAAATTGCAAGCCATAGCGGCGCTGCTCTAAGTTTCCAATGGCAGCGATGGGGCTATTGGCAGAGCGCGCCAATACCTGCCAGCCAGCTGGCTGCCGCTTGATGCGATCCCCGTGGGACATCCATACGGTTAATTCACCTTCTGGCAGCAAAGGGTTTGGCACCAGCGCCTGAATGGTTGCCAATCCGTACTCGCGCTCCTGCGCCGGGGCAACCTCGCCGCCTAGTTGAACTGTAAGCGCTTGCATGCCGTAACAAATGCCCAAAATGGGCAAGTTGCTTTGCAGGATAGCAGCAGGGATTTTGGGCGCATCTGGTGCGACCACCGAAAGTGGCCCGCCTGAAAGGATAACTCCGCGGGTTTCGGTGTCGAGCAAGTCGGTTTCGGCAGCGTTCCAAGGTTTGATCTCAGAGTAAACGTGCGCCTCGCGCACGCGCCGGGCGATCAGCTGGGTGTATTGAGAACCAAAATCGAGGATGAGAATTTTATCTATCATGCGAGGCTAAAGAAATTAACTAATCGGCAAAAACGATTTTGCCGTTATCCATCGAAGTGATGATGGCCAATGCGTGGATTGGGATATTCAGTGAAGATAGCAGCGCGCGACCGCCCTCGAAAGTCTTCTCGATAAGTGCACCGATGCCGACGACTTCGGACCCAGCGACTTGCGCTAAGCGCACTAAGCCGGCAATCGTCTGACCGGAAGCTAAGAAGTCATCGATAATGAGAATGTGTTCGCCTCTGCCTAAGTATTCCGGGGAAACAATGAGCTCCACCTTGATTCCTTTTGTGTGAGAGGGGGCAACCGTCAAATAAACCTGATTGGGCATGGTTACAGGCTTGGACTTGCGGGCGTAAACTACGGGCACCTGGAGGTATTTAGCGGTCATAAGCGCCGGTGCTATGCCAGAAATCTCAGCGGTAAGCACCTTTTCGGCGCGCACGGGGGCAAAAAGGCGGGCTAGCTCTGCCCCGCAGGCATCCATCAGCATCGGGTCAACCTGATGATTGATAAATCGGTCTACTTTAAGAATACCGTTGCCTAAATTGCTTCCATCTTCCAAGATGCGTTTTTTAAGTAATTCCATTCCAAAACTCCTTTCAAAAACCAGGGGTATAGCAAGAATCTCACAGCGCTAATACGTTCCAGCTATCCTGCGCTTTTCGTGGCATCATCAGAAATGTCTTTTGCACTGCTTTTACGCTTTCTGATGCAATAGCTCGCCTTGCGCAACGGTTACCGCTTTCCCACCGATATAGACGCGATCTTCACCCAAGCGTGCCCAGACCTCACCGCCGCGCGGTGAAGCCTGATAGGCATGAAACTTGCTTTTGCCCAAGCGCTCAGCGTAGTAAGGTGCAAGCATGCAGTGTGCCATACCCGTGACGGGATCTTCATAGATACCAGTTTTTGGTGAGAAAAAGCGCGAGATGAAGTCGTATTTCTCCGTGCAGGGAGCCGTAATGATGAGATCAACTTGAGGAAGGGTAGCAATTTTCTTCCAGTCTGGCTCAAAATTGCGCACGGCTTCTGGGCTTTCTAATTCCACTAATAAAACCTGGTCGGCATAGGTGGCAGCGGATTGCGGCTCCTCCCCCAGCACCTCAATGATTTCTGATGTGATCGGCTGAGAGACCGGCTCACGGCGAGGCATGTCCAGTTCAATGGTTCCATTGGAGAAGCTGGAGGTAATTTTGCCGCTGAGGGTGTAAAAAGTGATGGTTTCATCAAGCTCGTAGAACCCGAATTCGTACAAAATGTGGGCGCTTGCGAGTGTGGCATGTCCGCACAAATCGACTTCGGTTTTGGGTGTGAACCAGCGCAAGTTGTAGCCTTCTCCTTTAGGTAAGAGGAAAGCGGTCTCCGAAAGTGCCATCTCGGCAGCAACTTGCTGCATCCACGTGTCGCTGCGCGATGATTCGAGCATGCAAACAGCTGCAGGGTTGCCCTTGAAAGGCTCTACAGCAAAAGCGTCAACGTGATAGATCGGAATTTTCATTTCTAACTCCTGATTTCTGCAGTTGTTTCATTTTAACAGATTGTAAGCGAATTTGAGGCGAAAATTTGGCAGTTTCCAATGCAATTGGGCTGTGATTTGGGTGTTGGATTGCGTTGAACCTTTTTCCCTGATCTTGCATGGTTCCCTTACGGGCAGGTTGCGCACTCAGCGACCGGCGAGAACAGTGCCATTTATCCCCTATGGCAAGGTGTAAAACCAACAGATATTTGATTACCCACAGAAGGGTATAATCAGCAGCATGAGACGAAAAAAAGTTTGGCTCATGCTTGGGGTCATTGTGAGCTTGCTGCTGGGCGGTCTGCTCTCAGCAGCACCTGTTAGCGCGTCAAGCAGCAAGGATACACCTTATTACGAATTACCCTTATGCTTGCCTGGGCTTTACACTCATACGCCGGCTGATTGCCTGCCATTAGGGGCGTCTAAATCGGTGAGCCAAATTCACGCAATGGGCATTCCCTACCCCCAAAAAGAGCTGCCGGCAGCTTCGCCACAGGCAGACCTCGCAGAACTGCCAGTGCGTGTGGCGAGGGTTGAGCTGAGCAGTGCCGAGCCTTTACCAGTCTATGCCAGCTTGGATGATGCCCGTAGCGGCGGAACGCCTACCCGCACCATTCCCGCCGGCGAATCACGCTACGTGGCGATGATTGACCAGGTTGAAGTTGATGGCAAAACATTTGTTCGCTTGGAAAGTGGTGAATGGGTACAAGCCAAGCCGATTTATTCTTGGATTCGCTTCCAAGGGTTGGTATTTTCACGCACGCCGCAAAATGATTTTGGCTGGGCAGTGGATGAAGCGGAAATTTACACAAAGCCTGGCTACAATTCACCCAAAACAGGCAAATCCGTTCCTAAGTACGAAGTTATTCAAATTTATCAGGTGACGCAGGCAGATGGCTACGAATGGTACCTCATTGGACCGAATGCGTGGGTTTCCTCACATAAAACCCGACGCGTGGTTGTGGACACAACTAAACCACAAGGCGTGACAGGCGAGCGCTGGATCAAAATAGACTTAGCCAATTTTACGCTTTCTGCTTATGAGGATGGCGACTTAGTTTTTGCCACTCTCGTTTCGACGGGACTGCCGCCCATGTATACACAGCCTGGCTTATTCCAGATTTATGAACGCTTTGAAGCCAGCCCCATGAGCGGTGCTACGAAGGCTGACCGCTCGGATTATTACTATCTAGAAGCCGTGCCTTGGACGATGTATTATGACGATGCCAGAGCTATCCACGGCGTCTATTGGCCAATTGTGTTGGGATACAACCAATCCCATGGCTGTGTGAATTTAGCTCCGGGGGACGCAAATTGGTTGTATGCCTGGGCGAAGCCAGGTGATTGGGTGTATGTGACCGACCCTTCTGGCAAAACACCAACCGACCCAGCTTACTACACAGGTATATCAGCTGGCCCTTAAAATTTGATCAGCATAATAAACACGGCTGTTTATGGCAGCCGTGTTTATGAATGTATCGTTTCTCGAAGAGAACTACAGCCGATAAATCTGGCTGTATTTTTGCTCTAAATAGCGCATGTATGGTTCGGATGTGATCCTTGAACCGGTTATCTTTTGAACCAAATCTTGCGGGTCATATCGGGAAGCGTACCGGTGTACATTTTCCCGCATCCAGGCAAGGACTGTAGAAAAATCGCCAGAAGCGATTTCATCAGGGATGTTGGGATGGTCTGCTACCATCTTTTCCCACCATTGCACCGAGATGAGGTTGCCCAGCGCGTAGGTGGGGAAGTAGCCAATCATGCCGCCGGACCAGTGAACATCCTGCAGTACCCCGCGGCTGTCATTAGGTGGAGTGACGCCTAAATATGCTTGCATGCGGCTGTTCCAGATTTCTGGCAAGTCTTTTGTTTCCAACTTACCCTCCATCAAGCCAGTTTCAATCTCGAAGCGCAGCATGATATGCAAGTTGTAAGTAGCCTCATCAGCTTCGATGCGAATGAGGGAGGGTTCCACGCGGTTAATCCCTCGGTAGAATTGCTCTATACTGAGGTTGCCTAAGTGTTCTGGGAAGAGCATTTGGGCGATAGGGAAGGCAAACTGCCAGAAAGCCTGCGAGCGGCCGATGAGGTTCTCCCAGAAGCGGGATTGGGATTCGTGCACGGCTAAGGAGGTAGGGCGGCCTAAGCTGGTGTGCCGGTATTTAGGGTTTAAGCCTTGGTCATAAAGTGCATGACCGGTCTCGTGCATGGTACTGAAGAGGGAAGACATGCCGTCTGTCTCCATGTAGCGCGTGGTGATGCGTACGTCGCCATAACCAAAGCTGGTGGTGAAGGGATGCGGCGCCAAATCCATTCGTCCGCGGTTCCAGTCATATCCCATGCGCGTAGCTATAAAACGGCCGAATTTCTCTTGGGAATCAATGTCATATTTCTCCCGGATAAAGCTATTGTCTACCTGCTCGGCTTGAGCGATGCGCTGCAAGAGCGCAACTTGCTGAGGGCGCAAGGCGTCAAAAATAGCTTTTACCTCAGCAGTTTTCATGCCCGGCTCATATTCATCTAAGAGAGGGTCATACGGATGGTCAAAGGGTTTGAAAAGCTCAGCTTGTTCGCGGCGCAATTCTACAATGCGGGTGAGATGCGGTGCAAAGCTGGGAAAATCATTATTCTCGCGGGCTTGTACCCAGACTTCATGCGCGCGGGATGTGACCATGACAAACTCGATTAATTTCTCGCGGGGAATGCGAGAAATATGCTCAAAATCGCGTTTGGCTACTTTGATTTCCCGCGCAAGGTCATCATCTGCATTTATATCTGGAATCTCACTGGCGAGATCTTCGATCAGTGTGCCTAATTGGGGAGAAGTCGCGCGATCATACATTATGCCGGCGACCAATGCAGCCTGCTCGCTGCGGTCTTCCATTCCACCGCGGGGCATATTGACTTGTTGGTCCCAATCGAGCAGAGCTTGGATACCACCGAGATTAGCTAATTCCGCTGTCAGGCGGCGAAGTTGATTTAGTTTTTCTTCTGTGCTCATTGTTTTCCCATTCTGTTATTAGCAAATTTTCCAGCGTAGAGACTCGCCCATGAGAGCATTAAGAATTTCTGTGGCGATATCGACTGCAGCGCGGCATTGAGCTTCTTTGGTCTGAGCGCCAATATGCGGTGTAGCAATAACTTTAGGGTGTTTCACTAAGTCCCAATTAATTGGGGGCTCTTTCTCATAAACATCCAGAGCAGCACCGCGCACTTTACCGCTTTCCAAGGCGCGCAGTAGAGCTGCTTCGTCTACAATCCCGCCGCGCGCATCATCCACTAAAAAGACGCCATCTTTCATCTTGGCGAAAGCTTCGTCGCTGATAAGGTGGTGGTTTTGCTCGGTAAGTGGCGTGTGAATCGTAATTATATCCGCGCGGCTTAGGAGCTCATCGAAATTGACGCTCTCAGCACCCTGAGCAATGATGTTCGTCTGAGCACGGAAGGGGTCGAAAGCCAACACCTTCATCCCAAGCGCACTGGCGTATTTCCCAACGGTTCCGCCGATATTGCCAAAGCCAACGATCCCGAGAGTTTTACCAAAAAGTTCTGCGCCGTTAAATTCCTTCTTGAGCCACTGACCAGCCTTCATACTCGCATCCGCACGCGGGATTTCACGCACAAGTGCGAACATAAATCCCAAGGTCAGCTCAGCAACAGCTTGGGTTGTCGCTACGGGAGCATTCACCACAGTGATATGATGTGCTTGGGCTGCCTGGAGATCAATGTTATCCACGCCTACGCCCATTCGCCCGATAACTTTCAGGTTTTTCGCGGCAGCAATAACTTCAGCGGTTATTTTAGTGCGCCCGCGGACGATGACAGCATCATACTCAGGAATAACCTGTAGCAATTCAGCTGCTTCGATGCCTTTCTTATCGTCTACGATGCATGCTGCCTCCAAGATTTCTTTGCCTGCACTCTCCATACCATCGGTGATTAATATTTTCCAAGCCATGTTTCTCTCCTATTCTTGAAATTTTTATGCGCTTATTTTATCCGATTTAGAACTCTTGCATCGCCTTTTCGTTTGGTGACGCCTTTTTCATCCAGATATTCCAAGACCGCTACGGCGTATTTTCGGCTGGTCTGAAAGTGATCGCGAAACTCAGCCAAAGTTAGCGTGCCGTGCTCCTGCAGGTAGGACTGCACCCAGGCGCTCATTTCCGCCAAGGCGGCAGGGGTAAATACAATTTGCTCTGAAACCTGGACGAGATCTTGATGAGCAATCATCCCTTGGAGTAATTCCTTGCCAACAATTGCCTTGGCTTCTGTAACGTCCGGAGGTGTGTATGGCGCATCTTTGAATTTATCGAGTAGTATGTCTGCCTGTGCTTGCTGTGAAGGCGTAAAGCTGATGGTATCGCCAGCCTTGGCTACTAGTGCCCCATGCTCCTCAATTAGGTTCGTGTTAATTAATCGGCTTAAAACTGCATCAAAAGCAGCCTGGGTGAGCTCGAGTTGGCTGCGTAAGGCTTCCCGCGCCATCCCAAGGTGGAGCGGATGAGCTTGGTGATAAACCTGCAAAGTTTGCAGTATTGTTTGTTCCAACTTTTCCCAATTGGAGGTCGTGATGATCAGGCTTTTTTGCGGATTAGTGTCTGGCTTTAGCACAATAATTTGGCTGTTCTGCACAAGTTCTTGCAAAAGGGCGAGAGTCTGATTTTCTTCAAAACCGATTTTTTGCTGGAGGTCAGCCACCGTGCTAACCCCCATGCGATTGAGAGCTTGGATCAAAACCTCGGAAGGTTTCCCTTTGCGTAAATTTTGAAGTTGCTGGAGCACTATGGGGTCAAAGCGGCGGTGCAACTTCCCCGGGTGTACGTCCAATACAATTCCGCCGCCTAATGTTTCTGATGGTGAAGGCAAGCGCAGGATGTAACGATCTCCGCGCACTGCCACAATGGGAGACGCTAATCTCAATTGTAAAAAGCCTTCCTCGCCTGGCTCAAGGCAGTCGGCACCCAGCAAACGGGCTTTTGCGACTTTTTCGGAGGCACCGATGAAGAGCTTCACCTCGGTGTTGTGCTCAAAACTAGCGGATAAGCCGGTGAGATAGCGAAAGGAAACATCGAGCAGCTGGGTCGGCTTATAGCTTCCCGGCAGAGCAATAACGTCTCCGCGGGTAATTTGGCTTTTATCAATACCGCTAAGGTTTAACGCTGTGCGTGTACCGGGATGAGATTGCATTTGCTTTTGATTGTGATTTTGGATGCCGCGGATGCGCCCACGCAGCCCAGAAGGCAAACAAACAACTTCCTCTCCTACAGAGAAAGTGCCATCCAGCAGGGTACCGGTGACGATGGTGCCAAAGCCTGCCAGGCTGAACACGCGATCCACAGGCAACCTCGGCCGGCCGTAATCTGATTTTACCGGCGTCTCCGCCAGAACCCGCGCCATTGTTTGGATGAGTTCCTGCAAGCCAGCGCCGGTCTTAGCCGAAACTTTAACCAAGGGGGCGTCGCTCAAACTCGTATTATGTAGGAGTTCACGTGCTTCCAGTTCCACCAGCTCCAGCCATTCTGGATCATGGATGAGGTCGATTTTGGTGATAACGATAATGCCTTTTTGGATTTGGAGTAGATCGAGGATAGCTAAATGTTCTCTGGTCTGGGCGGAAACGCCCTCATCGGCAGCAATCACCAGCAGCACAGCGTCAATCCCGCCAATACCAGCCAGCATATTGCCAATGAAGTCGCGGTGGCCAGGGGTATCCACAATGCCGATTTGTTCTCCGTTTGGCAGCTGAAGAGCCGCAAAACCGAGTTCTATTGTCATTTCCCGCTCGATTTCCTCTTTGAGGCGATCGGGATGCACCCCGGTGAGGGCTGCAATCAATGTGGATTTGCCGTGATCAACGTGGCCGGCAGTCCCAACGATGTGCACGGTATTACTGAGCTTTCTTCTCCGCTAAAGGAGCTAAGGACTGAATGGATTCCTGATAAGCGCTTAGAACGAGTTGAACATGTTGGAAGGTCTCACTCGCGAGCCGATTAAGTTCTTCCTGTAAATTAACGGTATTGTCCGTTAGGGCTTCAAGTTGTTCTTGCGCTTGAGTAATCTGTTGATGGATGGTGTGGCTTTGTTCTTCTTGCGCCAAGAGGTAGTTGCTCCAGCGCTTGACATCATCGGATTTAAAGGTGTTCCATTCTTGGCGGAAGCGCTCGTCACTTAGGCGTTGCATTTCGCTGATTTCATTGATACGCCGTTCGAAGCGCTGCGTTACTTCATCAACGCCGGCTAAAGATTTATCTACAGCTGCTTTGGCTTTCTCCAAATCTTCCAGCTGGCTGGAAAGGTTAATATTTATCTTATCGATGTCGTCAAAACGCTTTTCCCAAGTTTTGAAGGTTTTTTCTTTTTCGAGCAAAGAATTATTGACCTTATCGATAAAAATAGCCTGAGCTTCCTTTCGGTCTCTCTCGTAGGTCATCAGTTCTGTAATGCGTGTATCCAGCGTTTTGTAGCTATCGCTGAAGCTATCAAAGCGACCGCGGGTCTCTTCTAAGCGCTTGCGCAAAGAAACCACTTCCCCTTGAAGGTCGGTGATCACTTTGCCCTGCTGGCGGAAATTTTCTTCCAAGAGATGAAGTGAGCGGCGGTAATCTTCATCAAAGCGTGTGGCTTCAGAAATCTTTCCTTTAAGTTCTTCGATCTGGCGGGCAAGACGGGCATCTTCCACTTTGTAAGTCTTCAATTCATTGCGAATAGGCTCAAATTGCTCGGTGAACGGATAGAGCTCGCTTACCGAACGGCGGATAGCCTCAATTTCCACCTTCAGGCGCTTAATCATTTCATTGAGGTTCTGGTCAGCCCGTTCATTGACGTCACGAATTTGCTTGGTCAAGTCGTTACTTAGCCGCTCGATGCGGTTTTCGTATTTATCAACGCTGGCAATTTGCGCGGTAAGCTTGGCAATTTCAGCTTCCATATCTTTAAGTTGTTTGCGTAAAGCAATATTCTCACCTTCCAAAACCGTCAGCCGATTTTGCAGCGAGGCTAAGTTGTTTTTATCGTTGCGCCGTTCGTTATCCAGCCATTCGACGCGCTTTTCGAGTTGTTCTAATACAGTAATTTCATCCATTTTTCACCTAACTTTTGTCGTTGAGGTAATCTCAATAAAGTGATTATACCTATAAATCCTTGGGAGTAATCACGCGGCATTTCAGAATAGGGTTAAATGCGTAAAGGGGGCAAGAATCTCCAGCATGCGCGGCAAAATAACCTGCGGAGCGATTGCCATTGCTAACATAACGATGAACATCAAGATTATGGGAACAATCAGTTTTGCCGGTTCTCCTGCTGGGTTTGGGGATGTTTTTTTGCCTTTGGGTTGGATGAACAGGCGAAACAGGCGCAAAATGGCGGTTAGCATCACTAACCCGCCAATAATAACAAAGGGGATTGTTTCAGGAGCGTTTTGAGCTGTGAGCAGCCAAAGCATTTGCTTCTGTGGGAATAGTGGCAGCAAGGGAAAGCCCAGCAAGCTAAGCATGCTGACCAAGATGCTCATGCTCAGTAGTGGGAATGTATGGTAAAGCCCAGATAGCGAGCCCTGTTCAAAACTAGCTTCCGGCTGTAGTTGCCTTATTCCGGAAAGTGCCCAACCCCAAAGGAAATAACTGAGTACTCTAGGTAAAAGGAGCATAGCTAAATATGGAAGCCCTCCTTGAGGGGTAAGGCTGATCGCGAGTAACGAGTAACCCGTCTCCATAATGATGAGATATCCAAAATGGCGTGCAAGGTTCTGTTGTAAGGTAGCAGCCAAGCCGCTGAAGGTAATCATGATCACGCCTAACCAACGTAAACTAGTATAAACCTGTGGGAGGTTGCGCAGCCAGGCATATTGATCTAAAAAAGTGAGGAGAAAAACCGAGAGTGCGGTTTGCATCAACCCGAGCAGAAGACTGACTGCCAAGGGAGCACTAGTTTGGCTGATCATGGGCATCCATGAGTGGAAGGGAAAGGCGCCGATCCACAAGGCAAAGCCAAAGAGAAGCATGATACTGGCGCGCAGTAGCAGGGGGCTGGCAGCTGGAACTGCGCTGACACCAGAAAGCATCCACCCTGTGAGTAAAATGAGCGCTAAAGCCAAGGTTTCGAAAACGATATACCGCAGCAAGCCCAGGTCAGTCTTTTTTCCGCGAGGAGAAAGCAGCGGCACGCTAAGCAGCGCAATCAGCTCGATTAACAATGCAGCATAAAGAAAAGGGATTACAGAAAGCACTGTTACCCATAAAGCCGTTATCACCAATGAAAGCGCGTTGAACCAGATGCTCACCTTGAAGACGCTGTTACCCAAGTTCCAGAGAAGCGTTATTGCATACAACAAAGCTACCATCGTTAAGCTTTCACCACTAATCTGCACGGTGCGGTTAAGGATCACCAAACTACTTGGGATTTCAATGCGCTGGTCGGGGAGCACAAACGCTAAATCTTTAGGAAATACGAGTGCTAGAACCACTAAACCAAGCGTAAAAACACAAGTGAGGATGCTTGAGAGCTTGGGTTTATTATGCAAAAGTGCCAAGACGCCCGCAAAGCCTATGGGAATGACAATCCAAATTAAGGGTGTGCTCATGGCTGCTCGATCTCCGCATCTTTAACCAAGAAATAAGCTCCAACTAACGCTAATCCGAGGTTGATGCCGGCAAACAGTGCTTCCAGCAGCAGAGAAAGCTCCAGAGAAGCGTAAAGCAGTTCAAAACCGGAAAGGAAAGTGAGCAAACCCAGAATTATATAGAATGGCTCCGAGATCATGCTCACTTGCAGCAAACCTAGGAGCATCGTGCCCACTGCAGCAAGCAGCAAAGGTTGATTGCCCTCCATCAAAAACAAGCTTTGAATTTGCGGCAGGAAGACAATAGTGAAGACAATCATGAAAAGACCGGCTAACAAGCGGAAAAACTGCCCACTGCTAAGGCGTTGTGGACCTTTGACCGCGTAAAATTCCCCCACCGATGCTAAGGTGATATACAGCACCAGTGTAGCCATCCAGCCAACGATAAGTTTAATTAAGGCGAAGGATGGCGCTCGCACTGAGGTAAGCAAAAGGAACATGCTCAAATATTGCACCGCCAAGGCAACCAAGTTTACTAGCCATTGCCGCCGGGTGAGGTTAACCTCTGCTGCTAAAAGCATCAGACCAGCTGGAATAAAGAGCCAGGATATGTTCACGGCGTTGGCACCCCTGCAAGGAAGAGCGTAATCAGAATGACAAGGAAGACCAGCGACCAAAGTATCCCACCCTCACCTTCAATAATCCGGCTAACAGTGAGACCTACCGTGGCTGCTTGTCTGAAAATCCAGCCAAGCGATTGATAAAGCCATTGTAAACTCAGGATGTTTTGAAACCCTTGGATGAGTACGCTCCCTAAGCGGTAAAAACGGAAGTTTTGTTTTTGAATGAGGGCTGAAATCTGGGCGCCTTGCCAAAAATAAAAGCTGGCGATTAAACCCGCCAATAACAGGCTGGCAAGACCTGCCACCCATAAGCCTGAAGTGAGACTGCCAGGCCAACCGCCGAGCATGAGGATCACGATCGTCTGCACTATCAAAATCAAGCCTAGGGGGTATGTGATACGGGCATGCCGTTCAAGCCCTGTAACTGTGCCGGTGATCTCAAAGGTATGGCGTATATACCCTAATACCAGCATCGTGTGGGCTAGGAGCATGAGTGCGGAGCCAAAAGTGAAGCGGGTGCCTAATAATCCTTCCCAACCCGAAGCCGCTAAAGTATAAGGTAAGCCGATGAAGCCCAAGATACCCAAGATAGGCAAAAAGCGGATGCGGCGGATTGGTGGATCAAAGAGGAAAAGCGTGCTGCCGCTCAGTAAGAGGGCAGATCCCCAAGCGCGGCTGGCTGGTGCTGCGCCATTGAGCGCACACATGATACTAAAAGATGCTAAGGCGATAATCCAAAAAGGTCGCGCATTGTGTTGATTTTTTCCGGTGAGCCACATTCCAGCTGCGTAAAGCGCTGCAACGGTGGTGAGCACTTTGAAAAGTGCTAACCAGACTGGCTGATTAGCAAGTAGGTTAGCTGGCAATCGTGTGATGACTGCTAAGCTGGAAGCAACTGGTGAAAGCCTCAGCAGCAACGCGGGTCCATTTTTCTCCTCAGGGGATTGCAAGAAGGGCAGGTTGAGCGGAAGCACACCCAACCTGAGGCCAGCAGCTAACAAGAAGAAAATGCCCGCCTGGGAGGGGATCGCGGATAGCGCAAATCCGGGCTGTACCATCCAGCCAGAAACTGTGCCGGCTGCAAGTGTCAACGTGCTCAACATACGCACACCGAACACGGTTGGCAAGCGGGCAGCAGAATGATCTGATTGCCTGCTAGGCAAGGTAGAAATGAACTCGAGAGCATCTACCAGCACCCAAGCAAAAATAAGCATATTAGGGTCACCAGCGAAAAGTGCCAACAGATTAACTGCCGTGAGCGCTAAGGAATTCGCCCAAGCCTTAGGGGAAGAAGGCAAAAAGCTGCGGGTAGAATCGGTGAAAATCACCGCCATACAAAGAGTCACAAGTGAAAGGGCATACGGCCAATTATCATAGTTAATTTCTAAAAATAGCCGCGTGTTAAAGAGAGATTCTGGCTGCCAGGCAAATAGGCTGAGATCCGTCGGGAGGTAAAGCCGTAATAAGAGCACACCGAGCCAGGAAATAGCTGCTCCAACCAGAGCAATCATCCAGGAACGGGAAACTTTGGGCTTGAGCGCATCCGAAATGGCAATAGCAGCTGAGCTTACCAATAAGAGCGCAAGGATAACTAAGATAGGCATGGCGCCGATCCTCTCAACTTAGAGAATCTCTCCTGGGTGAGCTATCAGATAACGCCCGCTGCCAGCCAGGCCGAACCATTGGCGATCCGCGACAATTCTCTTTCCACGTAGGAACACCTGCCGGGGAAAGCCTTTCAGCTGCCAACCTTCATAGAGGTTGTAATCTGTGCGATGCTGGGCAATTTGCACACCATAGGTTAGTTCATAGTTGGGATCCCAAAGTGCCAGGTCGGCATCGGAACCTGCAGCTAAGCAGCCTTTTTGTGGGTAGAGCCCAAAAATACGGGCAGGATTCGTTGCGGTAAGTGCGACAAACTGATTTGGTGTGATTCTGCCAGCACCGACTGCATGCGTCCAAAAAACTGGCAGACGGTCACCGACACCAGGCAAGCCATTGGGAATCCGGGTGAAGTTATCTTTACCCAGCTCCTTACCCGGGATGGAAACCAGCTCGCCCTCGTAGAGGATTGGTTTGGTGCCATCGTAAAAGAAGGGGCAATGATCAGTGGCTAAAACCTGAATGGTGCCGGTTTCGATCCCGCGCCAAAGTCCGTCCTGATCGGCAGGGCTCCGCAACGGCGGAGAGCAAATCCACTTGGCGCCATCTTGGCGTTCCAAGTCCTTTTCGCTGAAAAACAGATATTGTGGGCAGGTTTCGCCCATTGCCCGGACGCCATGATTACGCCCATAAGCCAACTGGTCAACCTCGCCAGCTACGTTCATGTGCACCAGGTACACCGGTGCTTCAGCCTGGGCAGCCAAGGCAACGGCACGCAGGCTGGCTTCCACCTCACCCCAGCCGGGGCGCGTGCGGGCATGCCAAACTGGGCTCGTATACCCTTGGGCTAAGGCTTCTGCCGTCAGGACGTCAATGACGTCACCATTTTCGGCATGTACCATAGTGAGCAAGCCGAACCTGCCGGCAATGCGCATTACCTTAAAAATATCGCCATCGCCTAAACGCAGGCGGTTATTATAGGCAGTAAAAACTTTGATGGAACGAATGCCTAACGAGGGCAAGTCGGCGAGCTCTTCCGTCACAGCTTCATCAAAACGGGTGATGTTCATGTGCAGGCTGTAGTCGATGGCCGCTTTGCCTTCGGCTTCAGCGCGTTTGCGCGCGATGTTCTCGGCTAAGCTGCCCGGATCCTGAGAGACGAAGTCGATCAGCGTGGTTGTGCCGCCAAAAGCAGCGGCTTTGCTGCCGGTGTAATAGTCATCGGAGGAAACCGTCTCGCCCATGGGCAAGTTAATGTGCACATGCGCATCGATCCCTCCAGGAAGAACGAACATGCCGGAAGCATCGATGAGCTCAGCATCTGCACAGTCGATTACCGGCGAAATCTGACTGATGTGCTCGCCTTCGATGAGGAGATCGGCCTGAAAACTGCTTTCAGCTGTAACTAAAGTTCCGTTTTTGATTAATGTTTTCATTTTTCCGCCTTCCTTAAGTTGAATGGGCACCGGATAGTTTTGTGTGGGTCAGCCCAGAAAGCTGCTACCCCCACTTCCCACTTAAAAGCGCCAATATGGTTGGATCGAGCGGCAGGGTTGGCAGATCGGCTGCCTGATACTCATTGGCTTTTAGTGCCCTTTCCCGTAAGGACTGCCACAAAACACTACGCTCTTCATCGTGAACAGGCAAATCGGCTAAACTTTCTGCCTGCCAAATGCGGCCCATGGTCGTGTAGAAGAAGGTAATGCGCTTCCAGCTGCCCGCGGGGATAGGCTGGGCTAATTCTTCCAGGGGACCGAGTTGCAGCTTGAAGTATTCTTCCTCAGCGCGCGGGTGATTGGGCTGATCGTGCAGCAGTTCTGCGCGGGTGGTGAGCTCGTGCCCCAAGATCGGCGCTATCCAGCGAATCTGCCAGCGTTCTTCCGGCGGGAAGGCGCCGGTCTGATAAAAAGCTAAGTAATCCACGGAGATAACTTTGGGGGCGCTTTTGAGTGGAATGCGATACCAACCCAATACACGCGCAATCTCCAAGTCGCGTTGGTTGGGCAACACTGCCACCAGCACCAGGTCAGAAGCATGCCCTGTAGGTTGGGTTGCCATCCGCTGCCTCCCCTTAGGCAACCGCAGCTTTGCGGTTGAATTCCTCAATGAGCGCATCGATCTGCGGCACCTGCGCTTGCAATTCAGTCCAGTAATCTGGGTCATACCATTGCGCCTGGATTTCCTCGTAGGTCTTGCCTTGCTGCTCCACCCAAGTGTAATACTTGAGGTTATGAATGCGCTTGCGATCGTAATAGCTTAGCTCTTGCATAAAATCGATGGGCTGACCCTTGAGGTAACGGGCATCATCGGCTGCAGCCTGTGTGGCGGAATAAGGGCCGCTTTCGGCGCGCATTTCTGCCAGACGGCTTTGGTAAAGCTCCATGGAATCAGTCAGCACAGTCACGACCACATCGTTGGCGGTAAGCTCGTTGTATTTGGCAAATTTAATCGCTGAAAGCAGGTTGGAGATACTGGAAAAACCGAGCAAATCTAATCGCGAGACCAAGCTTTCTTCCACGCCAGAATCGATGAGATACTCGCGGCCGGCGGGCTCATTGAAAAGGCGCGCTAAGTTCACCACAGCCTGATCATCAATGGCGACCACAAAATCGGTGTTGCGTACGTTGTGAATCCAGGGAACATGTTTATCCCCAATACCCTCGATGCGATGTGAGCCGAAGCCGTTAATGAGCAAGGTAGGGCATTGCTGCGCTTCACTGGCGACCACTTTGCTGGCTGGAAACTGCTGCTTGAGATAGTCGCCGGCAGCAATCGTGCCGGCTGAGCCGGTGGCGGAGACGAACCCGCGATAAGTATCTTTGGGTCCAAGCTTTTGCTGCAGCACTTCGAAAATGGCACTGCCAGTGATGGTGTAATGCCATAGGTAGTTGCCAAATTCATCAAACTGATTAAAGATCATCAAATCCTGACCGCTGCGGCGTAGTTCCCAGCACTTATCAAAAATCTCTTTGACGTTCGATTCGCTGCCCGGTGTGGGGATGACATCGCTGGCGATATTGCTGAGCCATTCAAAGCGCTCGCGGCTCATGCCCTCAGGCAGGATGGCGATGGACTCGCAGCCCAGCAGCGCTGAGTCGTACGCGCCACCGCGGCAATAGTTGCCGGTGGAGGGCCAAACGGCTTTTTGCTGCGTGGGGTCAAACTGACCTGTAATCAGCCGGGGTACTAGGCAGCCAAAAGCCGCCCCAACCTTATGCGAGCCGGTGGGGATCCACTTGCCCACCAAGGCAATGATACGCGCACTCACGCCCGTCAAGCTGGAGGGGAATTCTAGCGCATTCACGCCGTCAAACAACCCGCCACTAGGTTTAGGCTCGTTTTTCCAGGTTATACGGAAAAGGTTAAGCGGATGCAAATCCCACAAGCCGATATTTTTCAGCTGGGCTTTGATTTCCTCCGGGATGAGGTTAGGGTCACGTTGTTGGGCGAAAGTTGGAATGATAATGTGCTTTTCACGCACCCTCTGCAAAGTTCTTTCAAGGCGATCGGGTGAGATGGATAAATCAATTTTGGTCATAAGTTCCTCTGGTTTTTTTAAGATTACGCCTCACGGTCAGGCGAAAGGTCTAAACGGATGGGATTAAAGGGTTCTTCCGGGCCTTCAGCCACGATGTAGAGCGGCCTCCCCTTAGCTTCATCATAAATGCGGCCAATGTATTCGCCCAGGATGCCCATAAAAGCCAGGATCAGCCCAGCCAAAAACACCATGATGATCCCAAGCGTAGCTAAGCCGTGGAAGTCCATCTGAGCTGCAGTGGTTAAGATAATAACCACAATCAGACCGATGAAGCTCACTGCGATCAACCCGATACCGATACGCGTCGCAAGCTGCAGTGGCCAGATAGAAAAGCCAGTTATGGCATTCATGGCTAACTTGAGCATCTTCTTGAGCGGGTATTTACTCTCGCCGGCATGCCGCGCTTGCCGTTTATACTCCACGCCAATTTGCTTAAAGCCGGTCCAGGCGCTCATTCCGCGCAGAAAGCGGTTTCTCTCGCGCATCGTTCTCATAATGTCAACCACTTTGCGGTCCATCAGGCGGAAGTCGCCGGTATCTAGTGGAATGCGGATATCGGTGATGCGGTCAATGAAGCGGTAAAACGCCGAGGCGGTGGCTGTTTTGAAACGACTTTCGCCTTCGCGCTCGGTGCGTACGGCGTAAACTACCTGGTAACCCTCGCGCCACTTGGCAATCAGCTCGCCCATCACTTCCGGCGGGTCCTGCAGGTCGGCATCGATAATGATGACAGCATCCCCACGGCTGTAATCCAAGCCGGCGGTTACTGCAATTTGGTGCCCAAAGTTGCGCGCGAAAATCACCGGACGGACGCGCGCATCAGAGGCGGCTAATTTGCGGATTACATCAGTTGAGCCATCCTTGCTGCCATCGTCAATCATGATGAGTTCCCAGGGATCGCCGGTTTTTTCCATCTCATCCCGTACGCGCGCGTAAAGCAACGGTAGGTTTTCCAACTCGTTATAGATAGGAGCGATAATTGTAAATACAGGTTTATCCATAGATCACCTTCTTCAACGATTCTGTTGTCGGTTCAATCACAGGTGCTGCAGGAATAGCACGCATCACAGCATTGATATCCTTAAGCCCGCTGCCGGTGCAAAGCACCAAAACGGGTGCAGCAGAGTCTTGCTGGCCTGTTGCCAGGGCTCTGACCAAGCCGGCATAGGCTGCTGCGGCGGCTGGCTCCACAAAGATGCCAACCTTGCCCAGAATGGGGATAGCCTGCAAAATCTCCTCATCCGAAACCTTGATGTAGGTGCCATGGGTCTCACGAACAGCGCGCAGCGCCCGTAAGCCATCGCGCGGCAGGTCCACATTGATGCTGTCTGCAATGGTCACAGCATTGACAGGCTCAATAGTATCTTTGCCAGCAAGGTACGCATTGGCAATCGCAGCAGAACCTTCGGCTTGTACGCCGATTAATCTCGGCAAGCGCTCGATCCAGCCCAGGCTGAGCAGGTCCTGGAAGCCTTTATAAACGCCGGAGATAATGTTGCCATCCCCTACGGGGATATAAATCGTGAGCGGAGGCGCAGCGGAGTCGAGCTTGCGCAGCACCTGCTCCCAAATTTCGAAGGCAGCGGTCTTTTTACCCTCCGCGGTGAAGGGGTTATAGCCGGTGTTGCGGTTATACCAGCCAAAAGTTTGCGAAGCCGCAATGCTCAGGTCAAAAGCTTGGTCATAATTGCCATCGACCAAGATGACTTGAGCACCAAAGACTAGCAGCTGTGCGACTTTGGCAGGCGGGGCGGTGCGCGGTGCGAGGATGATGGCGTGCATCCCGACGCTGGCAGCCATACAAGCCAAAGCGGCGCCGGCATTGCCGGTGGAGGCGGCAATGATGACTTCCTCTTTGGTTTGCAAAGCGCGTGCGACCACCACCGCACTGGCGCGGTCCTTGAAAGAAGCGCTGGGGTTGCGGCTCTCGTCTTTGATCCAGAGTTGCTTCAGACCGAGCCGCTCGCGCAATAATTCGGGTTGGTAGACTGGGGTCAAGCCCACCTGGTGCAGCGGGGTGTACGCAAAGCCAGGGTCAGGGACGGGCAGCAGCGAGGCGTAGCGCCAGATAGACTGCTTCGGGCTGAGCAAGACAGATTCGATGCCTGGCTTGGTTTCCGCGGTCTCGAAATCGCAATGCACGTCCAGGTTAGCCCCGTCGCGCGGGCAGGTGTATTGCACTTCCTGGCCAAAATAGGTGCTGCCACATACAGAGCAGGTAAAATATGCGATGCCCATGCCAATCTCCCTTTTAACTTCGACCCGAGTCGGGTAAAGGTTGAAATTAATCTTACCTCAAAGCCCGCTTAGGGCAGGATCCAGGTGCCGGTTTTGCCATTCAGCGCGTCTTTGATGTGCGCCGGATCGGTGATCAGGGCTTTTTTGCCGCCATTATCAAGGTATTTCAGGATGGCTTGAATTTTAGGCAGCATGGAACCTTTGGCAAAGTGGCCCTCCTGGACGTATTGGCGCGCTTCTGCGGCGGTCATTTGATCGAGCCATTGCTGATTAGGCTTATTGAAGTTAATCGCCACTTTTTCTACAGCGGTGCTGATCAAGAAGAGGTCTGCTTTAAGCATGCTGGCTAAAATAGCCGCGCCAAAGTCTTTATCGATGACGGCTTCCACACCAACCAATTCGCCCTCAGGCGTTTCGATGACCGGAATGCCGCCGCCGCCCACGCCGATGACCACGAAACCTTTCTCAATCAGAGCGTTGATCGCATCTGCTTCAACGATTCGCAAGGGGATGGGCGATGGCACCACACGCCGCCAGCCACGGCCGGCATCTTCAACAACGGTCCAACCGTCCTTTTCCATGCGCATTTTGGCTTGTTCTTCGTCCATGAAAGAGCCAATGGGTTTGGTGGGGTTCTGAAAAGCTGGGTCGTTGCGGTCCACGATGGTCTGGGTTACGACAGTTACTGCAGATTTAGGCATATTGCGCCGCACGAACTCATTATAGAGTGCTTGTTGGAACATGTACCCAATCGAACCCTGAGTATCCGCGCCGCAATAATCCAGCGGGACCTCGTGCAGCTCGTGGGCAGAGAGCTCCGAGCGTCGCAGGATGAAGCCCACTTGAGGCCCATTGCCATGCGTGACGACCACATTCCAGCCCTCAGCGATCATATCGGCGATGTGTTTCATTGTATCGACTGCCGCAGCGAATTGATCGTGCACAGATTTATGTTGATTATCCTTAATGAGGGCGTTCCCGCCAACCGCGACAATTGCCAAACCTTTATTTTCCATAGTTTTTCCTTTAAATAAGATGAGATTTTCTCAGCCTTGGACGATTCTCCTTGAGGCTGCTTGGTGCTTTTCGATATGCGTGGGCAGGTCCAGAGTGCGTAGCTGGCCTTCAGCTACGATGATCTTGCCGCCCACCACCGTCCAGTTTGCCTTAAGCGGTGTACAGAAGATTACGGCTGCTAGCGGATCCTGTAAGGCGCCAGTGTATTCCAGCGTGTTGAGGTTGATAGCAAAGAAATCTGCACATTTGCCTACTTCCAGCGAGCCGATATCCTGCCTGCCAAGAACTGCAGCGCCACCTCGGGTTGCGAGGGATAAAGCTTGCCGCGCGGTCATGAGGGGCGGGGCGTCTGGGGCTGAGCGGCTGGCACCATGAATACCGCTATTGAGACGCGAGAGCAGCATGGCTTGACGCGCTTCGGCAAGCATGTGGGAGCTATCATTACTGGCTGAGCCATCCACTCCCAATCCAACCTTCACGCCGTGCATAAGCATGGACATGATAGGTGCCACGCCGGAAGCCAAGCGCATGTTAGAGTTGGGGCAGTGCACTACGCCGCAGCCGGTGCGTGCGTATAGGGCAATTTCCTCTTCGTTAACGTGTACCGAATGGGCAAACCAAACGTCTGAGCCGATCCAATTCACTGATTTCATGTAAGCCACTGGCTTGAGCCCAAATGTTTTCAGGCAAAAGTCTTCTTCATCCTCGGTCTCGGCTAAGTGGGTGTGCAAGTGCACACCATATTCACGCGCCAACTCGGCTGAGCTGCGCATGAGTTGGCTGCTAACGCTAAAGGGTGAACAAGGCGCTAAGACAATCTGGAGCATAGAGCCAGGTTTGGGGTTGTGGTACCGTTGAATAAGGCGTTGGCTATCCTTGAGGATGTCCTCTTCGCTATCGACCACGCTATCCGGCGGCAAGCCGCCTTTGGATTCGCCTAAGCTCATTGAACCGCGCGAGGCGTGTAAGCGCAAGCCAATTTGCTGGGCAGCGGCGATTTCATCATCCAAGCGGGAGCCATTGGGGAAAAGGTAGAGGTGGTCTGAGGCAGTCGTACAGCCAGAAAGCGCTAACTCAGCCAGGGCTGTTTGGGTGCTAATGAAAATATCGTCCGGGGTCATGCGTGCCCAGATGGGGTAGAGCGTTTTGAGCCAGTTAAAGAGGTTGACATCCTGTGCAGCGGGAAGCGCGCGCGTCAGCGTCTGATAAAAATGGTGGTGAGTATTGATCAACCCGGGCAAGACGATGTGATCGCGCAAGTCCAGAACTTCATCCGCATCGTTGGGGAGCTCGCTGGCAGGTCCGATCTGTTCGATAAAGCCATCACGGCAAAAAAGGGCAGAGTTTGTCAATTCTCTGCCCTGTGCGTCCATAGTAGCAATCAGGGTGGCATTTTTAACTAAAAGGGTAGACATCTGGCTCCTTTAAATGTGAGAAGATTGATCGGCTAACTCACGGGCGTGCAGGGTATTGCGCAGCAACATCGCAATGGTCATGGGTCCAACGCCGCCAGGCACGGGTGTGATCGCGCTGGCTACTTCGCGCACCTCCTCGAATGCCACATCGCCGACTAAGCGCGAGCCTTTAGGTGCTGCCGGATCTTCGATGCGGTTGATGCCGACGTCAATAACAAAGGCACCGGGCTTAACCCAATTGCCACGCACCATTTCCGGCTTGCCAATCGCGGCAATGAGTACATCAGCTTGGCGTGTAATGGAAGGCAGATCGCGCGTTTTAGAGTGACAGATCGTGACGGTGGCATTAGCACGCACCAACAATAAGGCTACCGGCATTCCAACGATATTAGAACGGCCTAAGACAACAGCATTTGCTCCTTCGAGTTTGGCGCCAGCTTTTTCGAGCAAGACCATAATCCCCGCAGGGGTGCAAGGGACAAAAAGTGGTTCACGCCCTTTTTGGGCTAACTTACCGATATTCACGGGGTGAAAGCCATCTACGTCTTTATGCAGGTCAATGGCGCTCAGCACGGCTTCATCATTGAGATGACGCGGCAAAGGGAGCTGCACGAGGATACCGTTAATTGTTGGATCGGCATTGAGCTGGCTAACCATGTCTTCAACTTCCTGCTGGGAAGCCTCAGCCGGAAGGTTATAGCCGAAAGAGGCAATGCCCACCTCAGCGCATGCTTTTTGCTTATTGCGAACGTAAACTTTAGAGGCTGGGTCATCCCCCACGAGAACAGTGGCTAAGCCAGGCACAGGGAGCCCCTGCGCTTGGCGGGCTGATACAGCGGTTTTTACCTCGGATCGAATGTCTGCTGCGATTTTTTTGCCGTCTATAAGATTTGCTGTCATGTGTCCTCCGTCCGTAGTGAAGGAATTATACTCGAATCAGTCCTGAAATAAGTTTAATGATACCTTCGAACGAGAACCATGAGTTTATTGGCTTGGAAAAAACTCATTTAAAAACCTCAAAGAGTATAATTGAGTTATGGAGAAAACATCGCTGCCATTGGTGGTCGGCATTGCCGGAGGCTCCGGCTCTGGCAAGACCACTTTAGCACAAGCTATTTTGGATGAAATCGGCAGAGAGCGAATTGCTTTCCTTCCGCATGATGCATACTATCGCGATCAAAGCCAGCTTACTTTTGAAGAGCGACTGAGGGTCAATTATGACCACCCGGATGCTCTGGAAACGGATTTACTTATCGCCCACATCGAAGCGCTGCGCCGCGGAGAAATAATTGAACGACCGGTGTATGATTTCAAACTCAACACACGCTCATCCGAAACCCGCCGCGTCGTGCCGCGTCAGATTATCTTGGTTGAAGGCATCCTGCTTTTTTATGAGCCGCAGCTGCGCAAACTTTTTGATATGAAGCTGTATGTGGATGCCGACCCGGATATCTGCTTCATCCGCCGGCTGATGCGCGATATCCAGGAGCGCGGACGCTCTGTTGAGTCAGTCATCACACAGTATTTGAGCACGGTGCGTCCGAGTTATATCGAGTTTGTGGAGCCGTCCAAACGTTTTGCAGATGTCATTATCCCTGAAGGCGGGATGAATAACGTCGCATTGCAAATGGTGATTGCCCGTTTACGAGGATTGCTCAATGAGGCTCAATCCAGCAGTGACTGAATCACGGCTGAGCCGTAAAGATATCCTCATACGGGTTATCTTAGGTATTGGCGTTATTACCCTGACGGTAGTACTGATCCTCAACCGGGATAAAGTGCAGGATTTGCAGCGCTATGGTTACATAGGCATATTTTTATTCTCCATTCTTTCTAATGCCACCATTTTGTTTCCACTGCCCGGTGTGGTTTTTACCACCGCCATGGGTGCGGTATTCAACCCGCTGTGGGTGGCATTGGCAGCCGGCCTTGGTGCGGCAATCGGTGAGATTTCGGGCTATTTGGCGGGGGTGAGCGGACAAATTTTCTTGCAAAACACGGCGCGCGAGCAAAAAGTGCAGGCGTGGATGCAAAAGAATGGCACATGGACAATTCTGTTGCTTGCTTTTATCCCTAATCTACTATTTGATATTGCTGGTTTTATGGCCGGTAGTATGAAGGTGCCATTGTGGAAGTTTTTGCTGCTTTGCTGCGTGGGGAAAATTGGTAAGATGTTGGTGTTTTCGTATTTGGGGGCGGGGATTTACTCTGTGACACGCTGAATCTCAAATCCATACGGTTTTCACAGGGCATGCAGGTATAATTTTATGCGTGGAGATTTGGACAGAAAGAGCCCAGCAGATTTTAGGGTTGCAACTTACCACCGAGCAGTTAGCAGCCTTTGAGCGATATAAGCATGAGTTAATTGAATGGAACAGCCGCTTCAACCTCACCGCAATCCGCGATGAGAGCGGCATTGAAATCAAACACTTTCTCGATTCGCTCACTTGTATTTTGGCTTTTGAACCTAGCAGCCCACCCCGCAGCTTGATAGACGTTGGCACAGGCGCCGGTTTTCCGGGCATCCCGCTCAAGCTTATATATCCGCACATGCGCCTGACCTTGGTTGAATCCATCCAGAAGAAAGCAGGATTTTGCCAGCATGTCGTCGAAACGCTTGGCTTGCGCCAGGTTACAGTTTTAGCGCAGCGCGCTGAGGATGTCGGGCAAGACCCTCAACATCGAGAGGCGTATGATGTGGCGACTGGCCGTGCTGTTGCGCCCATGCCGACTTTAGTTGAGTATTTGCTGCCGCTCGTGCGCATTGGGGGTATGGTAATCATGCAAAAAGGGGAGAATGCTCCTGCCGAAACCCAGCAAAGTGAAAAAGTCATTGCACGCTTGGGCGGTCAGCTGCGCAAGATTATGCCAATTGCTCTGCCGGCGGTGGTGGAAGATCGTTACTTGGTGGTGCTGGATAAAGTGGCACAGACGCCAGCGGAATATCCGCGCCGAACCGGATTGCCAGCCAAACAGCCGCTTAGCGGATGAGGGTAAACTGCATCCTATAAATTCTTTGCGTGTTAAAGATTAAGTATGGGCAATTCTGACGTTTTTGAACTGAACTTCTTCTGTGCACTGGAAGCCAAACCATTAGCCAGGCTCTTTGAGGATCGCTTTGTTTTGGATGACCTCAAGAGCTTAGGTGCTGGGGTCAGTTTAGCTGTGATGGATTTTTCCAACGAGCGTGCCAAAGCAGTGCAGCTGCTTAATAAACTCGACATCCCCGTGATTGCTTGGCTGATGCTACCCAAAGAGGAAAACTATTGGTTCAATTTAAGCAATAGCGTGCTGGCTGCAGAACAGTACCATCGTTTCAAGCAATGGTCTCAGCACAAAAAGCTGGTTTGGGCTGGCATTGGCTTGTGCATCAAAGAAGAAAGTTCCTGGGGGAATTCACTGAAAACTGAAGAAGAGAAATCAGCAGAGCTTTTGCAAGCCAAGCAGAATTACTTGCAATTGGGAATACAGGTGCATGATGATGGTTACCGGCTTGAGCTTTACCGTCCAGCAACTGTGGTAGCGGCTCAGCACGGTAGATCGAAGCTATTGCGCAAGGCAGAAGGTCAACTCGAACTGGTGGCTGATCGGCAGATTGATTTATTATTTACCAGCCTGCACCGCGGGCAAAATCAAGCTGCGTTTTGGCGTGCTTTGGCTGGTGCTCAGGCAATCGGCATAGGTTTAACTGGCAGCAGTGTGCTTTTTGAAGATATGGACCAAGCTGACCCTCTGACCTGGGAGGAGTTTACCCGGGACTTGCGCATCGGGGCGCAACGCGGTAAGCCCGTCTATGTTTTTAGTCTGGAAGGGTGTGCACGCTTAGGCTATCTGGACCGGCTGATTACATTTGACCTAGCAGCGCCGATCCATGCGCCGCTTACTAAGCAGAAAAACGTGCAGCGTCAAAGTGGTTGGCGTTCTCCAAAACGTTTGGCTGGTATAGCTACCTTAGCTGGAATTCTTGGGGGAACTCTGATTTTCTTGAGGCGCAAGAAAACACGCTAAATCTTTGTATCTTACCCAATTAAAAGAGGGTGTTGAAAATGGCTAGAACATTAAGAAATGAATGACTTTATATTAAGAAGATCACAATATGTTCATAACCTGCACTGCAAACCCCACCCCTTTGATTCCCCTCCCCAGCGTCTGGTTTCAGTGTAAAACTTTCCG
>DMCS01000020.1 GCA_003445715.1 Candidatus Mesolinea sp.
TCCAACGAGCGTGCCAGCCGGCGGGCATCCGCCGCGTTCATCTGACATCCTTCTGTCCAAATATGGTAACGCATAGGAAACTTATTATACAATTTTTATCCTGTAGGAACGCAGCTCAAACAGCTTTTTACAAGGTTGTGGTTGCTTATAACTTCAAATTCGTGGCTCTCGGCATCATGGTAATTGCGATGCAAGGCAGCTCGTTAACGAATCCTCCCTTAGCTCCCTCAATCGATATCCACTTGATAAAGCGCTTTTTCCCGTGTATATGGCGTTGTCCCCGCGATGACCAACACAATTTTTTGCACTTCCTTATCGATATTTAATTCAAGCGTGGCGCTGTTATCTGCACTGAGCGGAATGTTCTGCACGGCGGTTTGGTTCCCTTCGAAGATCACACTGAGAGAATAGGTTTGCGGTAGAGCATTCACCAAACGGACAAAACCCGCGCCTTCCCAACCACCTGGATCTTGCTCCAAATCAGCGGAATAGCTAATGGCATCCAAGCGAAAATCATCCAGAGCCATGCCTTTACCATTAACGGCAGCATCCGTAACATAATCAAAGCGCAAAGTAACTTCGGCGCCGGCGAAGTCCGAGAGGTCGATGCGCTCCTCAATCCATCCATTAGAAGAACCGTTCCAACCGCAGCCATAACTGTTACCCGATGGGTTCTCTGTGGTGCACGTTAGCGAATCGAGAATCTGCCAATGTTTTCCATCTGTGGTAGCAGAAATATACGCATAATCGTAATCTTCTTCCAGGTCGTACCAGGTTTTAAAGCTGAGCAGGGCTTCTCCACTGACTTGGGTAAGGTCAAAGGTTTGCGTCAGCGACATATTGGAATCATCTCCAAGGTTAGACCAGAAGAAATATTCTCCCGAAGGTGGTGCTGCAAAGGGCAGAATATTCGCGACAGATTCTCCCCTAAAGCTGAGTGTATGGGTTCCGGGGCAAAAAATCTCAATATAATCTACCCCAAATTGGTTCACATCTCCCGTGATATGATCCGGGCAGCTGGTGATGGTATCGCTGACGGAGACGGAATAGGGTGTATGGGAGAGATAAGTATAGCGCCCTCGTTCAACGGCAGGGTTTTGCAAGTAATTCGTAACGATCCAATCTGTAAAAACCTCCTCACTGGTATAGACTTGACCAGTTGTCGGATTAAGGATACCCAACTCTTGCATCACGCTCTCTAATCCGCTAAAGCCATTCTCCGGGTGAGCAACTAAAGCCTTAGTCGCCTCCTCGCCAAAACGATCCAAGAAATACACCATGAAAAGGTACGAAGCTCCATAATGGGGTCCATTCTGACCCGTTTCTGCTCCCCAGTCGGTGATTTGTAAATCCGGATTGATTAAATAATCGAAATCGAAGCCACCGGTATCCAAACCGTTCACATGCTCCGCTAACATGCTAAAGCCCTCATTGACCCAGGTCTCTTCGTTGCGATCCTGGTGCCAATGAATCATGTGCTGAAATTCATGCGCCATAGTGCCGTAAATGTAGTCTTCAGAAAGCCTCACCGTATCCGCATTGAGTAAAAACATCTCGTGAGCATTGGAGTACGGGTGTGCGTCTGGGTGCAGCTCATCAGCTGAAGAAAAGTAACCAGCCAGCGAGGAACCTAAACCTCTGGCGTAAAGTACATAGAAGCGTGGGTCCCCATCCACTCCAGGGTTCCATTCCATTCCGAAAAATTCACGATTCGTAGGCACAATCTCCTGGTCGAACGCGTCAGCAAGCTGCCGCAGGTCCGATTCCTGGTAGCGGACGCCGTTCTCAATCCAAAAATAAATGTTCTCGCCCAGATAGCGCAGCGTGGCTTGCACCTGAAAGTTCTCGTTGTTATCCGTATTCGTAACCCAAAAAGTTTTTTCATCGCCAACCTGATAAGGTGCCTCAGGGTCTGGAAGGGTTAAAGGAACATTCTCTTTGCCTCCTAAGCGCTCCGCTAAATCAATTGGATCGTTGATCGGCACCTCTTCAGCCATAAGCATATCTAAATTGGTTTGAATCTTCTCTCTCTCCTCTGGTCTAATAGACTGAGTGGGCAAAGCAGTCGGCGTGTCGGTAAACAAACTCTGTTGTGTCGAGGTAGCAGAGGGCGATTCAGGGCTCGCTGTCAGTAAATTGCCCAGCTCAATCAAACCGGCAAAAGCCAAGCCGCAGGCAACAATCACGCAAAGCGAGAGTACAATTAGCAAAATTTTAAGAGATTTTTTCATAAAAGGCAGTATTCCTTAGGCTTCGGTAAATTTCAACAGAAACTTATCGCTAACTAACTATACCAAAAATTTACATTTCGAAAGTCCGATGCATTACACCCGATACGATAAATTTGAACCAGCATCATCTTCATTTTGATGCATCTCTTACATAGAAAATCCCCAACTGGAGAAAAAGCCAATTACCTATGCATCGAGTATAATCGCGGGTGTTAATATAAGTAGAAATCATAAATAGAAAAGAGAATGCCATGGACCTTTTTCAAAAATGTCACGAATTTACGGATGCGATTGCTCTGCGCGAACAAGGCGCTTATCCCTACTTTATCCCTTTAGATAAGAACGAAGGTACCGAAGTCATCTACGAAGGCCGCCGCATCATTATGTGTGGCTCCAATAACTACTTGGGCTTGACGACGCATCCAAAAGTGCGCCAAGCGGCAATCGATGCCATTGCCGAGTACGGCACCAGTTGTACGGGTTCACGTTTCCTGAACGGCAATATGACCATCATTGAAGATTTGGAGAAAGAATTAGCCGCTTGGGTAGGCAAAGAAGCCGCTTTAGTCTTCTCCACAGGTATGCAAACCAACTTAGGTACCATCAGCGCGCTGGTGAGCAAGGATGATATCGTCATCTTGGATAAAGAAGACCATGCCAGCATTGTTGATGGTGCTTTTCTTAGCGGCGGTAAGATTGAGCGCTACCGACACAACGACATGGATCACTTAGAACGTGTGCTCAAGAGCCTACCGGAGGAGAAGGGTAAACTGCTCGTGGTTGATGGTCTCTTCAGCATGGAAGGCGATATTGCGCCGCTGCCAAGATTAGTAGAACTATGTGCAGAGTATGGCGTCCGCCTGATGGTGGATGATGCCCATGCCTTTGGCGTCTTAGGTGGAGGACGCGGGACAGCCGCCCATTTCGGCCTCACCGATAAAGTGGATTTGATTATGTCCACCTTCAGCAAATCAATGGCTTCGATTGGCGGTTTCATCGCTGGCGACTTTGCCGTTGTGGACTATATCAAGCATCATGCCCGCAGCCTGATTTTTAGCGCAAGTATTCCACCCGCCAACACTGCCACGGTGTTAGCTGCCCTGGAGGTGATGAAAGAGGAGCCAGAACGCATCGAACGGGTCAATCAAAATGGTGCGTTTATGCGCCAAGGCTTTAAGAAGTTAGGCTTCAATACCGGCGCCTCCTGCACGCCCGTAGTACCGATTATCATCGGTGACGATGCGCGCACGTTTGAAAGCTGGAAAAGGCTATTTGAGGAAGGCGTGTTCGTCAACCCAGTGATCAGCCCGGCTACCTCGCCAGGCCGGCAGCTACTGCGTACCAGCTACATGGCAACTCACACGCAAGCGCAGTTGGAGCACGTGCTGGACGTGTTTGCACAGGTCGGCAAGGAATTAGAACTTATCTAGCCAATATTTTTTTAATAAGGGTGTTGAAAATGTCCAGAACATTAAAAAATGAATAACTTTATATTCAAGAAGATCACAATATGTTCATAAACTGCAAACCCCACCCCTTTAATTCCCCTCCCCAGCGTCTCGTTTCAGTGTAAAACTTTCCGCCTGATGCTGGTGAGGGGAAA
>DMCS01000107.1:0-11031 GCA_003445715.1 Candidatus Mesolinea sp.
ATCTTCTTGAATATAAAGTTATTTTTTTTTTAATGTTCTGGGTATTTTCAACACCCTTGAAGCTTAATTATTGTGCAGGCGAGTTTTAAGGTAAGATATAGCATTGAAATCTAGAACGCTTAGAGAATTTTATGTTCGAAACCTTAACCGATAAACTGAATAGTATCTTCCAAAACCTCAGGCGGCACGGCAAGCTGAGCGAAGCTGATGTGGAGGCTGCCATGCGTGAAGTGCGCTTGGCATTGCTCGAGGCAGACGTCAACTATGGCGTGGTCAAATCCTTTACCCAGCGGGTTAAAGAGCGCGCCATAGGTGCGGAAGTTTCCAATGCACTTAACCCTGCTCAGCAAGTGGTCAAAATTGTCAATGAAGAACTGATCAAGACCTTAGGCAGCGCCGAACCGCTCAACCTGAAGGGCGAGAAGCCCTATGTAATCATGCTTGTAGGCTTACAAGGCTCAGGTAAAACGACAGCAGCGGCAAAGCTTGCCAAAAATTTACGCTCTAAGGGGGAGCGTGTCATGCTTGTGGCAGCTGATATTTACCGCCCAGCAGCTATTAAGCAATTGCAAACCCTGGGCGAAAAGTTAGATATTCCAGTTTACAGCCAGGAAGGCGCTAAGCCTGTGCAAATCGTACACGGTGCTTACGCAGCTGCCAAAAAAGGCGCTTATTCCGTAATGATTTTGGATACTGCCGGACGTTCCCAGCTCGACGACGCATTGATGGACGAACTAGTTGGCATTCAATCCACAATCAATTGCAATGAGATCTTGCTTGTCGTAGATGCCATGACGGGGCAGGAAGCGCTCAATATTGCGCAGGGCTTTCGCAAAGCCATCCCAATTACAGGGCTGATTATGACCAAGATCGATGGCGATGCACGCGGCGGGGCTGCAATTTCTATTCGGGAAGTAACGGGCATTCCCATCAAGTTCCTGGGGACAGGCGAGAGTTTGGATGCCATTGAGGTTTTTGACCCCGCACGGATTTCCTCACGTATTTTAGGCATGGGCGATATGCTCGGATTGATCGAGATGGCAGAAAGCGCCTATGCCGAGCAGATCGATGTCAAAGAAACCGAACGCATGCTTTCAGGAGAATTCACACTGGAAGACTTTGCAAAACAGCTCAAACAGATGAAAAAGATGGGACCTTTAGGGTCGATTATGGAGATGCTGCCGGGGCAGTATAGCACTGTAGCGCGCAACGTAGATCATAATGAGGTAGAAAAGCAGCTCACCACAGTGGAGGCGATCATCAACTCCATGACCGTGCAAGAGCGGCGCAATCCTAAGATCCTCAATGCCAGCCGGCGTAGGCGGATTGCTGCTGGTAGTGGTAAAACTGTGCAAGACGTAAACCGGTTGATGAAGCAGTATCAAGATATACAAAAGCTCTTGAAACAATTCCAAAAAACTGGAGGACGTGGTAATATAAACCGATTAATAGGTTCATCTCGGAACTGATGAAAAGGATATGCTTCCTTCAGCATTCTCTCAACCTTTGAATCGGAGCCTGGATTATATTTTAGACATATAAGGAGTAATAACTCAATGGTACGCATTCGTTTACGCCGTGTTGGCTCGCGGCATCAACCGCATTATCGTGTGGTAATCGCTGACAAAGAAAGCCCTCGCGACGGCAAATTTATCGAGGTTGTCGGTCATTACAACCCAAGAACCGAACCAAGCACGATCGTTTTTGATGAGGAAAAGATTTATCACTGGTTAGATGTTGGCGCTCAACCCTCGGAATCCGTGGAAAAACTTTTCAAAATCGTCAAACTCGACGAGCGCTATCAGCGCTTAAAAGCTGGCGAACCTCAGGAGACTTTACTGGCAGAAGCTGAAGAACTTTATAAAACCCGCGTGAAGGATCCTTCCACAACACACATTCAAGCCTAAGCACACCCACTGCAGGTGATTTTCCAGGGTACCTCAACTCCTCTGGAAAGGAAACAGCAAAGAGAAAGCAGAGCATAGATGAAAGAAGATAACCTGAGCGAATTGCTCGAATATCTGGCGAAATCCCTGGTAGAACACCCGGAAGATGTGCGCGTGCGCTCTCGTCGCAGTGGTTCCACGGTCTATCTGGATTTGATGGTTAATCCGGAAGATTTGGGGCGTGTAATTGGCAAACATGGCCGCATTGCCACTGCCACGCGTACACTCTTGCGCGTCGCTGCTGCCAGAAATGGGCAGCAAGTGACCATGAACGTCGTCGATACTGATTAAAATTAATTTTTGAAATGACCAATATGGAAAAATCACAAACAGGCTCTGGCGCGCTTGAGGAGCCTGTTTTCGTGTTAATAGGCCGCTTGCAACGGGTACACGGTGTACAGGGGGAAATTGCCATGCGTGTGCTCACGGATTTTCCTCAGCGCATTCGCCGTGGCAAGCAAGTGTTCCTCGGTGAAGCCCATCGCCCGATGAAGATTGAGAGCGTGCGCCCGAAGGCTGAATTGCTATTGTTGACTTTTAAGGGGATAACCACGCGCGAAGCAGCCCAAGAACTCACTAACCTTGAGGTTTTTGTAGAAACGCGTCATCTACCCAAATTACCAGAAGGTCATTATTACCACCACGAGATCTTGGGCTTAGATGTATACGAGGGCGACGTGCTTTTAGGCCAGATTAGCGAAATCATCGAGACAGGCGCGAATGATGTCTTTGTTATCCACCAAACGAGCGGGAAAGACTTGCTTATTCCAAATATTCCTGAGGTGGTATTGGCTATCGAATTAGAAGAAAAGCGCATGCTCGTCCACCTTCTGGAAGGCTTGAGGGGATAGCCTTGGACGAGCTGGAATACTGGCTAGCATTTAGCAGCGTGAAGGGCATCGGGGCAGTGCGTTTCCGGCGCCTTCTAGCTTATTTTGGGGAGCTTTCGCGAGCTTGGCAGGCTTCGCAGACTGAGCTTTTGGCGGCAGGGCTTACCGAACATATGATAGCTGCCATCTTAGAAAAACGCGAAACCTTAGAGATCGGTAGTTTGCAGGCTGCCTTAGCTGCCAAAGGCATTCAAGTGCTCACTTGGAATGATGCGGGTTACCCGCGCTACCTTAAGGAAATTAACCAACCCCCGCCGGTGCTCTATTATCGCGGCAGTATTCTGCCCGAGGACGACTTAGCGGTAGCGATTGTAGGGACGCGCAGTGTGACGGCTTATGGTAGGCAGCTCACGAAAGATACAGCTGCTTATTTAGTTGGCAATGGCGTCACAGTCGTTAGCGGCTTGGCACGCGGGGTGGATGCTATCGCACATCAAACTGCGCTTGAGGTTGGTGGCAGGACTTTTGCTGTTCTCGGTTCTGGAGTGGACATTATTTATCCACCAGAGCATCGCAAGTTGGCAGAGCAAATCATTCAGCATGGCGCTTTGCTTAGTGATTATCCACCGGGGACCAAACCAGATGCGATCAACTTTCCCCCGCGCAACCGTATAATTTCTGGGCTGTCGCGTGGAACCGTGGTGATCGAAGCAGGGGAGAAAAGTGGTGCTTTGATTACGGCAAAATTTAGTGCGGACCAAGGCCGTGAAGTCTTTGCAGTACCTGGCTCGGTGCTCTCGTCCATGAGCCGCGGTACGAATAACTTGCTGGCTGCTGGCGCTATTCCACTCACTAGCCCTGCTGTAATCTTGGAGAACCTTAATTTGCCTAAGCAGATAAGCCTGCCAAAGGCTGATGTGCCAGATTTAGATGCCGAGGAAACGCGTGTGCTCAATGCCCTGGGGGCAGATACACTCCATATTGATGATTTATGCCAAAAGATGGATATAAGCATTGAAAAGTTGACTGCACAGCTCACGCTCATGGAATTAAAAGGTCTGGTTGTGCGGGTTAAAGGAATGGAATACGCCGCAGTTCAAAGCTGGAAGATCGATTAGCTCGGATTTGTCCCCTAAACTTATACAAAATAATTCTAGCGCTTGCAGCTGGTAAAAATGCTTGTGGTATCATAGGTGCGTTTTTAAATAAGGTAGACGAGGAGTTATTTTTGGAAGCATATTGTATGAAATGTAAACAAAAGCGGGAGATGGTTAATCCCGTAGCAAGCTTTACAGTGAATGGCAAGCCAATTACCAAAGGGGAGTGCGCGGTGTGTGGCACCAAAGTTTCCCGCATGGGAATGACTGAAGCCCACGCAGGCTTGGAAAAACCAACTGCGCCTCCAATTACGAAGACGAGCAAGCCAAAAGCCCAAAAGCCGAAGAAGACCAAGGCAAAAAAGAGCGAGCAATCAAAAAAAGTTAAGAAATCGACCGAAAAGACACAAAGAGCATCTGGAAAAGAATTAGTCATTGTCGAGTCGCCCGCCAAAGCTAAAACCATCAGCAAGTTCTTAGGGGACGAGTACACAGTGGTTGCGTCGGTGGGGCATGTACGGGATCTGCTTAAGTCTCAGCTGAGTGTGGACGTGGAACATGACTTCACGCCAAAGTACCGCGTCCCGAATGAAAAACGCCCCTTGGTAAAAGAAATTGCGCAAATAGCTAAGCAAAGCCCTAAAGTATATTTGGCAACTGATCCAGACCGCGAAGGTGAATCGATTGCTTGGCATCTGATGGATGCTGCAGGTATCCCACCGGAGAAAACCGAACGTGTGGTCTTCCATGAGATCACCATGGATGCGATCGTCAAAGCATTTGGACATCCGCGCAAAATCGATATGGACTTGGTCAACGCGCAGCAGGCGCGCAGAGTTCTCGATCGGCTGGTTGGCTATAGTGTCAGCCCGATATTATGGAACAAGGTGCACGGTGGGCTCTCGGCGGGCAGAGTACAATCTGTCGCACTGCGCCTCATCGTAGAGCGTGAGCGAGAGATTCAGGATTTTATCCCGCAAGAATATTGGTTAATTTCCGCAGTTTTTGCCCCAGAAGGCAGCCAAAAAACTTACACCGCTAAGCTAAAGAAAATCAATGGTGAAGACCTGGACTTGCCTGATGAGGATGCTGCCAATCAGGTTGTGAAAGATTTATGGCAAGCAGCTTACTGCTTGGATTCTATCAAGCAATCGCAACGGAATATCAAACCCTCTGCACCTTTCATCACCAGCACCATGCAGCAGGACGCCTCCAGGCGCTTGGGATTTTCAACAAAAAAGACCATGGCAGTTGCTCAGCAGCTCTATGAAGGCATCGATATTGGCAATGGCGGTGAAACCGGTCTGATTACCTATATGCGTACGGATTCGGTCCACGTATCTCCCAAAGCCATTGTTGAGGCGCGTGCCTATATTAAAGCCCATTTTGGGGACGAATACTTGCCCGAGCAAGTGCCACAATATAAAACCCGAGCTGCGTCTGCACAGGAAGCCCACGAAGCTATCCGCCCAACCTCGGTAATGCACGAACCGGCTGCCATTAGGCAATATCTAACCAACGATCAATACCAACTTTACAACCTGATTTGGAAACGCTTTGTAGCTTCCCAAATGGTGCCTGCAATCCTTGAAACGACCACAGTCGAAGTCGAAGGAAAATTGGAGAAGAACAACTACCTTTTCCGTGCCACCTCAAGTAAGTTAATCTTCAAGGGCTTTAAGGCAGTTTATGAAGAAGCCAAAAATGAGGACGAGTCCGAACAGGAAGAAGAAGCGGAATTGCCCTTGGAGGAAATGGCAGAAGGGCAAAAGCAAGAGTTGATTAAGGTGGATCCATCGCAACACTTTACCCAACCGCCACCCCGTTATAGTGAAGCATCGCTCATACAGGTTTTAGAAGAGAATAAAATTGGGCGTCCATCAACGTACTCTCCAATCCTTTCGACCATTCAAGCACGCGGTTACGTCACCATGGAAAAGAAACGTCTGATTCCCACAGAAGTTGGTTTTATCGTCAACGACTTACTCGTAGAGTACTTCCCAGCGATTGTGGATATCGGTTTTACTTCAGAAATGGAAGAGCAGCTGGATGAAATTGCAGACGGAAAAGTGGATTGGGTGGAGGTGATGCGCGAATTTTATGGTCCCTTTGAAGCCAGTGTAGCGCATGCCAAAGAAAATATGCCCATGACCAAAATTGAACCGGAAAAATTGGGGCGAGAATGCCCACGATGTGGGCACGAGCTTGTATTGCGCAATGGGAGATTTGGCAAGTTTATTAGCTGCAGCAACTTCCCAACCTGCCGCTATACCGAAAGCTACTTAGAAACCATTGGGATCAAATGCCCCAAGTGCAAAGAAGGTGAAGTCGTACGAAAGCGCACCCGTAAAGGGAGGGTCTTCTATGGCTGCTCGCGCTACCCAGAGTGCGACTTTACATCTTGGAACCAACCGCTAGAAACAGCATGCCCCAATTGCGGGGGAACGCTGGTGGCGCAAAATAAACACCATGCGCGCTGTTTAGATTGTGCCAATACCTACACACTAGAAGAGCTGTAACCCCAAGAAAGTTGAACTGGTACGAATCCTGCATCTTTATTTATGGAATTCCGATTGAAAGAGGTGCAGGAACATGAAAAACATCATCGACACCATCAAAACTGAACTACGGGAACCTAAGAAGTTAGCAATTTCAGCTGCAGTATTAGGCTTACTTGTGGGTTTGCTCATCGGCTGGGTGATCTGGCCCGTACAATGGGTGGATACCAATGCCGAAACCATGCGCCCAGATTTGCGCGTAGATTACTTGCGCATGGTCATTACCAATTACAACTTGACTTATGACCAAGCTAAAGCGCAGCAGCTTTACCAAGAATTGGGCAGCCAGGCAGACGCCACTATGGCTGAAGTGCAAGCAAACCCAGGTTTTCTCAATCAGGAGCAAATTAACCGCTTTATCACAGCAGTGAATGCTGAGCCAGTTGCGTTAGTTCCGGCAGATGCTGGTCAGCAGACCGATGCAAGTGCGGCGGCGGAAAAGGGCGGTAATCCCTTGCTTACGTTAGGCATGATTTTGCTCGGCTTGCTTGTGGCAGGGGCAGCCGTAGTTTACTTCTTCTTCTATAGCAACCGTGTAAAAACCAGCTCCGCCGCGCTAGATAATATCCGTCCAGCAGCGGTGCCGTCAGCCGGCCGAGCCAGTGCATCGACGCAGAGCATTCCTGTAAATCATCAGACTGCAGCCATGCCTTTTGCTACACGGAATTCTTCATTTTCCACTCAGGCGGCTGTTTCTTCAGCTAAAGTGCAAGCTAACCGTGCAACGATGGTGCAAGAGAAGCCGATTGCCCAATTTATGACCACTTACATGTTTGGTGATGACCTTTATGACGATTCCTTTACCTTTGATGCACCCAATGGCGAATTCTTAGGCGAGTGTGGCGTCAGCATTTCTGATACGATCGGTGTCGGCGATCCCAAGAAGATTTCTGCTTTTGAAATCTGGCTGTTCGACAAGAATGATATTCAGACGGTTACAAAAGTGATGATGAGCGAACATCTCTTCAATGACCCCAATTTACGTCAACGCTTGGAGATCAAAGGCGAGCCGGTCTTAGCTGAACCAAATAAACTTTTTGAACTGCAGACTGCCACTTTGCGCATGGAAGCCCGTATCGTAGATATGGCTTATGGTGATTTGCCATTGCCACCGCATAGCTATTTCCAACGTGCAACTATAGAACTGGCAATATACCGGCGATAAGAAACATCGAAGAAATAAAACAGGCTGGAGTTAGTGAAGACGCTCCAGCCTGTGCTGTAATATATGAAGGACCTACTCGATCTTGACGATTTTGAAGCGTAAGGTCCCGCCAGGAGCGCTTACCGTGACGATATCACCTTTGTGTTTGCCTAATAAAGCCGAACCTAAGGGTGATTCGTACGATATTTTACCTGAGGTAGGATCTGCTTCATTGGCACCGACCAGCTCGTAGACTTCAATGGGGTAGTCATCTTCCTGCAGGATAACTTTGTTGCCAATTTGAACTTCGTGAGTATTGGTGTTGTTCTCATCAACGACGATGGAGTTTTTTAAAATCGCTTTGATTTCTTGAATGCGCCCCTCCAAAAACCCTTGGTCTTCTTTAGCAGAAATATAGTCAGCATTTTCAGAAAGATCGCCCATTTCAATGGCGCTCTTGAGCCGGCGAGAGATTTCTTGGCGGCGTGGGCCTTCTAGTTCGGCTAATTCCTGTTCTAATTTTTGCTTTCCTGCTTGTGTAATAAATTGTTGATTTTCTATCATATTTTAACTTCCTATGGCAATACGTCTGCATCAAACAGGCGTTTATATTCATCGATTGCGAAGCGGTCGGTCATGCCGGCGATGTAATCGCAAATCGTGCGCTCTAACCCGCGCTCAGAGATAGTCTCTTGAACCTCTGCTGGCAGTGTTTTCGGATTGGCTTGATAAATATTGAAAAGTTCTGTCACTATGATTTCTGATTTGGCAGCCATGCGCACGACGCGATAATGACGGTAAAGGTTCGCAAAGAGAAAATCTTTAAGCTCGCGATTGCGGCGGTACATATCCTCGCTAAAACCAGCCACATTGAAGGGCAGCTTTTGCACATCAAGCGCTGATTTTACATTACTGCGGCGCAGGTAACGATCGGTGGATTGAATCAAGTCTGTAACCTCGAAGTTGATTAGGCGGCGGATAATCTGATGGCGGGTAAGGGAATCCAAAGTCTCACTGCGGCGACGGCCAATGCTTTCGTTAATGATCTCCCAAAGGGCAATACCATCGAGTTGGTTGGGTGTGATCATGCCGGAGCGCAAGCCATCATCGAGGTCGTGCGAGGTATAAGCGAGCTCATCGGCTAAGTTGGCAACTTGTGCCTCCAAGTGCCCGCGCAGCTCGGGGTTGAACTGCTTAGCCTCGGCGATATCGTAATCCGTTTCGTGCTTAACCATGCCTTCTAGCACTTCCCAGGTCAAATTTAAGCCGGGGAAGTCGGGGTAACGCGCTTCGAGCACAGTGACGATGCGCAGGGATTGACTATTGTGGTTGAATCCGCCGTAATCTTTCATCAGGCGCGCAAGTGCATTTTCCCCAGAGTGCCCAAAAGGAGGGTGACCTAAGTCATGCGCTAAGCAGATGGTCTCGACCAAATCTTCATTCAAGCCCAAAGAGCGTGCCACCGAGCGCCCAATCTGAGCCACTTCAAGAGTATGGGTTAGGCGTGTGCGGTAGTAATCGCCCTCGTGGTTGATAAAAACTTGAGTTTTATATTCCAGACGGCGGAATGCGGTGGTATGCAGGATGCGCTCGCGGTCACGCTGAAAACGGGGTCGAAAATCAGCCTCTTCTTCTGGGTGAAGCCGACCTTTTGAATCTTTGCTGTGAACAGCATAAGACGCCAAGGTTTGGCTCTCATATTCTTCCAGTTGCTGCCTGGTATAAATCATCCTGCATTCCTTTTCGCTGTAATCCGAAAAATAATTACGCGGTTTACCCTTTTTAGAGAGCGCACTCCCGCTATTATAGTGCGTATTGCCTAAAAAGCTTGCTGTGTGTAAAAGCTGAGCATATTTTTGTGAATTCTAGTGGATTAATGTCCCAACGGCTTTGCCTTGCATTGCTTTGCTAAGATTGGTTGGGTCTTGGGCGCTAAAAACGCGCACTTGCAAACCGGGTAGCTCTTGGCAAAGGGCTTGCATCAGATGCACTTTGGTGAACATCCCACCCGTAACATCCTGGCTTTCAGAGCCTTGCAGGATGCTTGAAAGGTCATCATCACGGTTAATCACCAGGATAAGCTGGGAATTCGCGGGGAAATCTGCAAAAACGCCTGCTTGGCTGCCGGCAAGCAAAATACGGCTGGGTTTGAGCTGTTTGGCTAAATAGACAAAGAGGTCTTCAGTGGATAGAATAGTGCCACCAAGCGAAGTATCGACAACCACATCTCCATAAACCAAGGGAACCAGTCCATGCGCAAGAACGCTGCGTAATGGGGTTAGCTCCCAATGTTGCACGACATGACTGCTCGTAAGAGCTGTAGCCGAAGGCGGGAAGCTGATAACCGGCAAGCCGGCTTGGGCAGCGAGTGAGACGACGACCTGGTTGAGCTTGCGCGCGCTTAGCCAAACTGCCTGGAAACCTTGCCATTCAGCCGGCGTAGTAACACCCAGGCGGGTGCCATACATCCGCGCTGCATGATGCCCAAAGGAGCCAGAACCATGCCCCAGTAAGACCTTTAATCCGGGTTGGAGATTGAGCTGCTGCCGAATTTCCCGTAGCAGCGCGAGGATTAAGTCGCTCTTAGCGCTCTCTACTTGGTCTTTATCCGTGATAAGTGAGCCGCCAAGTTTGATAAAAAGCAGGTTGGGGTCTAAATCAGTCATTGGCAGCCATACCTTTCAGGCTAGTAAGGTATACGCTCAACGCGCCGGCAGAAAGCAATGCTTCCTTGACGTTTTCTTGCGATATGGGTGTTACCAAAGCGATGATATTTCCGCCTTTGCCCCCACCAGTCAGCTTTGCGCCTAATGCACCAGCCTGCCGCGCGGCTGCAATGAGCTCATCTAGCGCTTCGCACGAGAGATCGAGATGTGCCAAAAGGGATTGGTTTGCATTCATCGCTTCGCCTAAGGCTGCTAAGTCCCCTTGTTCAAAGGCTTTCTTTCCTAAAAGTGCTATTTTCCCGATTTCTGCAAGGGTGGTGTCAACGCTTTCTGGATCACGCTCCCGTTGTTGTGCTAGGTAAGCCACTGTTTCAGCGGTAGCTTTCTTGATACCGCTATCAGCAATCAAGAAATGTAAGGTGCTGCCTGGGTGAACAAACACAATCGGCTCATTTTTGCGGAATAGGACTGGCTGTTCGTAGACAATGACCGTGTTATCGATACCGGAAGGGTTACCATGCATCAGCTTTTCAGTCTCATAAGCTAAGCGATTGAGGGTTTCCCTCTCGAGAGGGTGCCCTAAGAAGGCAGAGAGCGCGCGCATGATAGCCACAGCGATTGCAGCACTTGCTCCCAATCCGGCGGAAATGGGGATTTCCGAATATATTCCCAGCTTGCAGGTTGGCGTTCGGGAAACTTTTAACTCAGCTAAGACTAACTCAATCGCTTTTCGCAGGAAGTTATCTTCGGGCAGCGCTTGCAGCGTTTGGTTTATCTGAAGATCGCGAGC
>DMCS01000107.1:11259-33768 GCA_003445715.1 Candidatus Mesolinea sp.
GCAGCCCTAAAAAGGGCACTGCCAATGCAGGCTCGCCATAGACAACCGCATGTTCCCCCAATAGGATGAGCTTTGCGCAGGCGCTAGAAGATATAACTGGCATTAATCCCTCAATAGATAAAATAAATAATCACAACAACAGCAAGTGCCCATAGAAGCACTACCAATTTTAGTGGGCGGTCTCTAAGCAGTGCTTCTTCAGGGGCTGCTGCCAGGTTACTATTTTCAATAAGATACATATAGCGGAAAAGGCCATAGAGTACTAAAGGAATGGTCAGCATCATGGCGTAGGTATTAACTGTTGGATGGCCGAAGAAAGTGTATAAACAGTAGGTGATGAGGGTGGCACATAAGACAATGTTAAGATAATCTTTAAGCAGTGGGATGGAGTAGCCTGCTAAAACATTACGATGCTCACTGGCATGGGCTGCTAACATTTTCAGCTCGGAGAGGCGTTTGCCAAATCCTAAGAATATCGCAAGCAAGGTAGTGATGAGGAACAACCATGGCGAGAAATAATTAACTGTAATCACGACCACGCCGGCAATCACGCGCAAAACAAACCCCAGCGCAATAATCATCACATCTAGAATCAAGATCTTTTTGAGCCATTTCGAATAAGCCAAAATGAGCAAGGTGTAAGCTAAGCACACCCATCCAAATTCAACGGAGAGCAAAAATGCCGCTGGAAAAGCAATCAGCGCTAAAATAACTGCCAAAAGAATTGCATGCTGAACGCTTAGGCGGCCAGAAGCTATTGGACGGTTTTTTTTCTGTGGGTGCAGGCGATCCACATTGATATCCAATAAATCATTGAGGGTATAAGTCAGTCCAGAAACGAGGCAGAAAATCAGCGTGGCAAGCAGCACACGCAAGAAGGGCTGCAGGTTAAAAAGCTGTCCATCAAAGATCAAACCGGCAAAAATGACCAAGTTTTTTACCCATTGTTTGGGGCGCAAAGTTTCGAGGATGGCTTGCATGCAGGATATATTATCATTAATTGCAAACTTTCTGTGAGGAGAGGGTTTCAAAAACCGATTAGAATAGAACCATGAAAAAAGTAAGGTTAGACCAACATTTGGTGAACTTGGGCTTGGTTGAAAATCGCAGTCGCGCCCAGCGAGCCATCGAGGAAGGTTTGATAAAGGTTGATGGCGTTGTGATGTGCAAAGCATCACATCTGGTCACTCCAGATTGTAATATCGCCATTATCGCCAGACCAGAGTTTGTTTCACGGGCTGGTTTAAAGCTCAAAGCAGCCTTAGAACAGTTCAAGTTAAGCCCACTGAATAAAACTTGTGCCGATGTGGGTGCTTCAACTGGCGGGTTTACCGATTGCTTACTTCAGAACGGAGCCCGCAAGGTTTATGCCATTGATGTTGGAGAAGGGGAGTTGCACGAATCCTTGCGGAATAATCCTTTGGTTGTGGTGATGGAGCATACAAATGCTCGGCAGCTTAAAAGCCTGCCTGAACCAGTTGATTTCGTTACAATTGATGTCTCATTTATTTCTTTGGATTTTATCCTTCCGGTGGTGCTGAATTGGTTTGAAGGCAAACCCGGAGAGGTGGTGGCTCTGGTCAAGCCGCAATTTGAAGCTGGACGGGAAATCGTGAAGCGAACACGCGGCGTCATTCGCGATAGTGCTGTGCATGCCCAGGTTTTAGAGCAGGTGATGACTTTAGCTCAGGAACTTGGGTATAGCTTAGCAGGGCTCATCCGCTCTCCGCTCACAGGTTCAGATGGTAACACTGAGTTTTTACTTGCGCTGCGCGTAGCTAGCGATGCGCAACAAATATCCATTCCCGAGGCGATCTCTCAGGTGATTTTGCAGGAAAATGATTAGGAGGAGCGCAAGTCACTGAGGCTTCATGGAAAACATCCGTAATTTTTGCATTATTGCCCACGTGGATCACGGCAAATCTACCTTAGCAGACCGCATGCTGCAATTGACCGGTACCATCTCAGCGCGTGAGATGACCGAGCAGGTGCTGGATGATATGGAATTAGAGCGTGAGAAAGGCGTCACGATCAAAGCCTCAGCAGTGCGCATGGTTTATCATGCCAAGGACGAGCAGGATTATGAGTTCAATCTGATCGACACACCTGGGCATGTGGACTTTAATTACGAGGTCAGTCGAGCACTTTATGCTTGTGAAGGCGCGGTATTAGTCGTGGATGCGACTCAAGGCATTGAGGCGCAAACTTTAGCTAACCTCTATTTAGCCTTAGATGCTAATCTTGTTATTATCCCTGTGATTAATAAAATAGACCTACCCAGCGCACAAGTGGAAGAGGTTACAAAAGACTTGGTCAACCTATTGGGCGTAGCTGAAGAGGAAATCATTCCCATTAGCGCCAAAACGGGGCAGAACGTAGACCTGGTCCTCGAAGCGATAGCCCAGAAGATCCCGCCGCCATCTCGTGATATCGATAAGCCCATGCGCGCGCTCATTTTTGACTCTCACTATGACCCTTATAAAGGTGTGATTGCTTATGTGCGCATGTTTGATGGCAAACTTTCGCCGGATGACCGCATTATGATGATGGCAAACGGCATCCGAACACAGCCAGTGGAAATCGGCGTTTTTTCCCCTGATTTACGTCCGATAGACAAATTGGAAGCCGGTGATGTGGGTTACATCGCTACGGGGCTAAAAACTGTCTCTGAATGCCGCGTGGGGGATACCATTACTCATGCAGTGAAGCCAGCAACCGAAGCCCTGCCGGGTTACCGCAAAGCCAAGCCTATGGTGTTTGCCGGGGTTTACCCCACCGAAGGAGAAGATTACGCCAACCTCAAAGATGCCTTAGAAAAGCTGCAGTTGAATGATGCTTCGCTAAGCTTTGAACCCGAATCGAGCGAGGCACTCAACTTTGGGTTTCGCTGCGGATTTTTAGGCTTGTTTCACATGGAGATTATTCAGGAACGGCTGGAGCGTGAATATAACTTAGATGTCGTCTTTACAGCCCCTTCGGTTGAATACCAAGTGCTCTTGACCAATGGGGATGTAATCCTCATTGATTCTCCTGCCGATCTCCCCGATGAGAGCCGCATTGTCGAAATCCGTGAACCTTGGCTAACGCTCAACATCTTCACACCCTCAGAGTATTACGGCGTGGTGATGGATTTGGTCAAGCGTAAGCGCGGCATTTACATCAGCGAAGAGTATCCATCTGCCAATCGGGTGCAGCTCAATTTTGAAATTCCGCTCTCTGAAGTCATTGTTGACTTTTTCGATCTGCTCAAGTCTGGGACCCGCGGCTATGCCTCGATGGACTATCAATTCTTAGAATATCGCGCGGGTGACCTGGTCAAACTGGAGATTCTGATTAATGGAGAAAAGGTGGATGCACTGACTGCCATTGTGCACAAGAGTGACGCCTATCATAAAGGCCAAGCGCTGGTCAGCAAACTCAAAGAGCTTATCCCGCAGCAGCTTTTTAATATCCCGATTCAGGCTTACGCGCAAGGCAAGGTAATTTCCCGTGCCAACGTCAAAGCATTGCGTAAGGACGTCTTGGCTAAGTGTTATGGTGGTGATATCACGCGCAAAAAGAAGCTGCTTGAAAAACAAAAACGAGGCAAAAAACGCATGAAAATGGTTGGCAGTGTCGAGATTCCCCAAGAAGCTTTCATGGCGATGCTAAGGTTAGAGGATTAATGCAACACGAGGTTAAAAAAGCTGATCTTTCCAGTGTTTTACGCTGGCTGCTACCAGTGGTGATTACAGCAGCCGCGATTTACTTTCTCAGTCAACAGGTTGATTTCAATCAGGTCGGGGCTGCTTTCCGCCGCGTGGACGCCACCACCATTCTAGGCGTGGCAGGACTGTTCCTCTTGAGCCTTGTGCTGCGCGTAATTTGCTGGTTTTTCTTACTGGAAGGGAAATTTAGCTACGGAGAAGCTTTCTTTGGAATCAATGCCGGCTATCTGCTTAATAATGTTTTGCCGTTTAAGTTGGGTGAATTTGGACGGGCGGCTTTACTGGCTGGAAAGGGCAAGACTAAAGCTGGTTTTATGGAAGTACTCGCCAGCATCATCACCGAGCGTACGCTGGATTTCTTTTTAGCCGCAACCTACTTCTTGTTGATGCTCCCGAGGGTGGTGAGCGCGCGCTCGATGCAAATGTTAGCAAGTGTTGTCTTGGCGCTCACTGTATTATTGTTTATCGTAGCAGGCTTGGCGGCGCGCAATTTAACCAAGATCAATACTAAATTCGCAGCACGCTGGGCAGATAAACCGCGCTTACTGCGCTGGCTGCCGAGAATTAACGGTTTTTTAGCTGGCTTTCAGATTCTGCTCGATCCGCTGAAATTTCTGTATGCGCTTTTACTGCTTGCAGCCAGCTGGATATGCTCGATGGGATCCGTTGTACTGTTACAGCGGGCGCTCTTGCCGGCCAGCCAAGATTGGTGGTCCGTTTTCATTGTTGCTGGCGGGTCTTTTGCCAACGCCTTGCCCGCTGCTCCAGCTAACTTGGGGGTATACGAGGCAGCCAACGTGGCGCTCTATGGCTTGCTGGGAGTAGAGCAATCTTCAGCGCTGGCCATCGCGCTCATTCTGCATGCGGTGCAATTTATCGGGACCAGCCTGCTCGGAATGTTAGGTATTTTCATTCTTGGCGAAAGCTTTGGCAGCTTGGCGAGTAAGGCCACCCATTGGCGCAAGCAGCATGGAGATGCTGCATGAAAATCCTTATGACGGCTACCTACTTTGAGCCGTATAAATCCGGGCTTTCGATTTATGCATTGCGCGTGGCGCAAAGTTTGGTGCAATTGGGGGACGAAGTGGTGGTGCTGACTTCGCAATTCAGGCCGGACTTAAAGCTCGAGGAGGACATAGATGGCGTGAAGGTTGTGCGATTCCCAGTTTGCCTGCGCATTTCCAAAGGTGTGCTTATGCGCGGGCTGCATGCAGCTGCCAGGCATTGGGTAGGTTGGGCAGATGTGGTCAACCTGCACTTGCCGCAGTTTGAGTCGCCCAGTTATGTGCGCGAGTGCCGTCGGCAGAATAAACCACTCGTGGTAACCTACCATTGCGACTTAGAAATGAGCGGCGGCTTACTCAACCGGTTAGCCGGCTGGGGCACACAGCAGCGCCAAACCACGGTCTTGCGCCAGGCGGATTTGATTGTACAGAATTCACTGGATTACGCTGAACATTCCCCTTGGCTCAAACCTCATCTCGGGAAGGTGCGCGAGGTCGCCACTCCTATTGATTGGGTGCGGACTACGGCGGAAGAGATTCAAGCTTTTAGAGCGAAATATAATTTCGAGCCGGACGAGCGCATTTTGGGGCTGGCTGGCAGAGTGGCGGCAGAAAAGGGCTATGAATACCTCATCGCAGCGCTGCCTGAAGTGCTTTCGGTCTATCCGCAAACGCGCGTGGTGCATGCGGGCACATGGAAGGGCGTTTTGGGCGAGGAAGCTTACCAAGCAAAGATTGAAGCACTGCTTCAACCCTTTGGTGAGCACTGGAAGCCGCTCGGTTTCCTGCCGGATGATGAATTCCGCGCCTTTTTCGGGGCGTGCGATGCGCTTATTTTCTCCAGCCTGAACCGCACCGAATCCTTTGGTATCGTGCAAATCGAGGCTATGCTGCAAGGCACGCCCGTGATTGCCTCGAATCTACCTGGTGTGCGCCAGCCCGTACGGCACACAGGCATGGGGAGACTTGTGCCCTTACGCAACGCCAAAGCCTTAGCCCAAGCCATCATTGCCACATTAGATGAGGGCAAGGTAAGTTTACCTGGTGCAGAGGAATATCTGAGAAGGTTTGCTAAGCAAGAAGTAGCCCGTACCTATCAAGCGCTCTTTGAAGAGGTGTTGCGCTGATGAGACAGCTTTCTGCAAACGAGCTGGATGAGATTTGCTGGAAGCATATTTCCAGCTTGCCATATTTCCGCGGGATGTTACGCGCTGTGGAGCACAGCCTGTATGCACGCTTCGATATCCCTGGCCCAATTTTGGATATCGGTGCTGGCGATGGGCATTTTGCAGGGGCTTATCTTACCGGTCAGCAATGCCTTGGCGTGGACCCCTGGTGGCAGCCGCTGCAGGAAGCTGCCAGCCGCAAGGTTTACACGCTGCTCGTGCAAGCGGATGGTTCTGCCTTGCCACTGTCCGAACGGAGTTTTGCTTATGCCATAAGCAACAGCGTGCTTGAGCATATCCCCCACGTCCAGCAAGTGTTGAATGAAGTCGGGAGGGCGATGGCGCCAGGTGGTATGTTTTACTTTGCCGTACCCAATCAGCGCTTCCGTACGGACTTGTGGGGCATGCAAATATTAAACGCGCTCAAGTTGCATGGCTTGGCAAGCCGCTATGAGCGCTTTTTCAACCGTATCGCAAGGCATGTCAACCTCGATCCGCCGGAAGTCTGGCTGGAGCGCCTGAGGGCAGCCGGCTTTTCGCGTGTGGAATATTGGCATTACTTCCCCAAATGGGCTCTGCAGATGCTCGAGCGCGGGCATGCGGCTGGTTTGCCCAATCTACTTTGGAAGAAAACTCTGGGCAAATGGGTGCTTTTCCCTGCGCGCAGCAACCCTTTCTTGCACTATCGTAAAATCCGCAAGCTCTTGGATGATCCCTTATGCGAGGATGGTACATGTACTTTTTACGCTGCTCGGAGAGATGCATGAGTGCCTGGCACAAGTGGAGCTACTATGCCTGGTCCGTGCTAGAGATGGCGGCTGGGTTCCGCAGCTGGGGACTGCTGCTAACCGCCTTCCTTGGAAAACAGCGCAAGATGCAAGGAACCCTGCGCTTTTGGCGCCAGCCAACTCAGCTACGTGTGCGCGGGGCGATGGATATTTGGTCGGTCAAAGAGACATTTCTTGATCAGTTTTATACGCGCTACGGTACATCGATTGAACCCGATTGGGTGATCGTCGATATCGGCGCCGCCATTGGTGAATTTACCGTTTATGCTGTCCAGAAAGCTCCCGCCGGCGAAGTCTTTGCCTACGAGCCCAACCCGGAGTCTTTTGCTCTCCTGCAGGAGAACATCATGCTCAATAAGCTGAGCAATGTTGAAGCGTCTTGTGTTGGCGTGTGGGATCAGGCTGGCAGCATGCAGCTGGACTTGGTGAACAGCGAGCCGCTTCAAGGCAAGACCGTCTTTCAGAACCAGGAAGAGACGAGCAAAGCAGAGATCCCGGTCATCACCTTCGATCAGCTCGTACAGGACTCGGTGAATACCATGATCGACCTGCTCAAGCTGGATTGCGAAGGTGCTGAGTACGCCATCCTGATAGGAGCGAGCGCTGAGAGCCTTGCACGTGTGCAGCGGATTGTGATGGAATATCACGACCTGGATGTTGAGCACGAGCACTCCAGCTTGGTGCGCTTTTTGGAGAGCAGTGGATTCAGAGTGCAGCTTCATGCCAATCCGGTACATGCCGAGATTGGTTACCTTTACGCTTGGAGAGAATAAGAGCTGCCCTTCTCAGTTTTAGGAAAGGCGCGCTAAAATTCACGCAGTTTTGAGCCTGTCGGAAACGAGTGCCTATGGAACCCAGATCAGAACCGGAGCCGCAAGAACAAACTATCCTGGAATACCTCAAGCAGCAGCTTTCCTCCAAGAAGCGATCTGAGGCGCAAGTATCCTCAGGGCGTGAAGGCGGAGAAGCTGCCGTGGCTCAGCAACCCTTTCCGTGGCTGACAGCAGGGGCTTTAGTTTTGGCGCTTTTGGCGCAGTTGCTCTTAGAACCTACGGCAAACCGTTCAGGAATAATCAGCATAGTTCTTTATGTCCTCTCGTTGGGGCTGCTGCTGGCTGGCGGACGCCGCAAGGAATGGTCGCTCGAGCTCTCACACCCTGACTCTCAAGGCTGGCGTATTTTTACCGGCTCCACCTGGCTGGTCTTGCCCGGGATTGGTTTTGCTACGCTCAGCTTTTTCATGCTTTCGGCTGGCTTTGTTACCCTACCGGCAGCTTTTGTGTGGGCAGCAGGCGTGGCGTTAGTCATCTTGGGCTTATGGGAACGAGACACCGAAGCACAAGTTGAACCTGAGCCTCAAAAACCCTCATTATTAACCCGATTCCAGCAAGATAGAGCTTGGTTCTTAGCAGCCGGCTTGGTTGCGCTCATCGTACTTTATTTTGCTTTCTCGCGGCTTGACCTAGTTCCACCGGAGCTGATGAGCGTGCAAGTGGATCATTTTTATACCGTCCAAGAAATTCTGCAAGGAAACACCGCGCTCACCTTTAACCGCAATTTGGTCAGCGAACCGCTGCAATATTATTGGGCAGCTTTGATCGCTAGACTGGGAGGTGGAGAGCTGAGTTTCACCCTACTGAAAACTGCCTATGCGTTAGCTAGTCTAGTCGGCACGTTTTTCCTCTACCGCCTGACGGAGGAACTTATGGACCGCTGGGCAAGTTTGATCGCTGCAGGCTTGTTTGGGGTGGCGTTTTGGCCTGTCCTGCAGACGCGTGCAGTTTTAGGTGCAGGGTTGACGCTTCCCATCCTCATTCCAGCAATGTATTACCTGCTGCGCGGTTTGCGGCGCGAACGCGTGAACCACATTCTTATCGCTGCCTTGTTGGGCGGTCTTGGACTACTGACCAACAAGGTTTTCCTCATCTTCCCGTTAGTGGTGCTGGTTGTGCTGCTCATCTGGCTTTTGCACGGAGAAAGACAACCAAAGTTAGGCGTTTTCTTCAGCCTGATTGCCATTTTTTTGCTGGTCAGTGCAATCACGGCTATGCCAATCGTGCGCGCCCTCACGCTGAACCCGCAGGAATATTTACGGCCGATCCTCTCGCGTGTTTCCAGCTTGGAGACTCCGCTGCCCGGCAGCCCCTTGAGCCTCTTTTTCAGTAACTGGCTGACAGCGCTGGGCATAGTCAACTGGAGCAACCGCAGCAGCTGGGTGGATGGCATTCCATTGCGGCCAGCGGTGGATTGGGTGACGGGAGCCTTGTTTATCTTAGGGATAGCCACCATATTGCGGAGCTATCACCAGAACAAGGATTGGTCCTTGCTCGCGTTGGTAATACTCTACCCTTTGCTGCTGATCCCAAGCGCACTCGCCTTAGCCTTCCCAACCGAAAACCCCTCGCTTAGCCGTGGGTTAGGTGCAGCTTTGCCTGTCTTTGTTATTGCGGCATTGGGGTTGTATACCCTGGGCAAGTCTTTGCTTCTCGCGCTCAAAACAAAAAAACATTTTGGCCGTGTTATTGTAATTGGTATTATTTCCGTATTGATTCTTTGGCAAAATTCAGAGGCAATTTTCCATGAATACCCGCAGACTTACCGCCAGAACACCTGGAATGCCTCTGAGATGGGCAAGGTAATTACCCAAACCAGGCAGAACTTTGGCGGCTTGGGCGGCGTCTGGGTGATAGGCTATCCGTATTGGGTAGATGCGCGCGCTGTGGCGATTGAAGCTGGCCTGCCGCAAGCAGACTTGGCGCTGCAGCCACCGCAGCTGGAAGAGACGCTCAGTTTCCCGCTCCCCAAGCTCTTCCTGCTAAATCCGCAGGATAGTGATACACTCTCGCAGCTACAGGCGCTTTACCCGCTGGGTAGTGTGGTGCTCTATCCCTCCGCCTACCCGGAGAAAAACTTTTTGATTTATACGGTGGCTCAATAAACGGCTTATGCACTCGTCAACTTTGATGCAGACGAACTCAAAACGCTCCAAAAAACACTTTGACTGGAAATCAGTCCTATTGGTTTTCCTGCTTTTAGCCATCATTTGCAGCGGCGCTTACTTTCGCACGATTGGCGTAGATTGGGACCAAGGCAGGCATTTGCATCCCGATGAGCGCTTTCTCTCGATGGTGCTCAATAGCATAACGCCAGTTCCAGATATCAAAACTTACTTTGATACCTCTACATCCACGCTCAATCCGGGTAACGTGGGCTACCAATTCTTTGTGTATGGCACTCTACCGCTGTTCATCATCCGCTATGTGGGCGAGTGGATCGGGCAAACCGGTTATGACCCCATCACCCTCGTTGGCCGGCAGCTCTCGGCAATTGCCGATATCCTCACAATTTTGCTTGTCTTTCTCATCGCTCTGCGTCTTTTTGACGAAAAAATTGGCTTGTTAGCCGCGGCTTTCTATGCCTTTGCCGTGCTGCCCATTCAGCAATCCCACTTTATGACAGTAGATACCTTCACCAACACTTTCGGGATGTTGACCGTCTACTTTGCAGTCGTGATCCTGACACGCCCCAAGCTGCGACTGCGGGAGGAAACTGGGCAGCGCATCAAGCTGAAGTTCAGCGTTTGGCTGCCTTATATTGCCTTTGGGGTCGGCTTGGGCATGGCTACGGCGTCCAAAATCAACGCAGCCTCGTTAGCGCTGCTTTTGCCAGCGGTGGAGCTGGTGCGCTATTTTGCGCTCAAAGGCGAGGAACACGAGGATTACCGCGGCTTCAGCCTGCGCATGGTGCTGCTGGCAGCAGTGGTGAGCGTGTTCGTCTTCTGCTTAGGGCAGCCTTATGCCTTCCAGGGTCCAGGTTTACTCGGTGTACGCTTCAATCAGGAGTGGATCGCCGGGTTGCGCACGTTGCAGCAGCAAAGCACAGGCAATGTGGACTTCCCGCCGGCATTGCAATGGACGCGCCGTTCGCTTACCTTCCCATACTTCAACTTAGTCGTATGGGGATTGGGCATTCCTTTGGGTGTTACCGCACTGGCGAGCCTGATTGGTATGGGCTGGGCTGGCATTAAGGGCAAACAATATAAGCTTTTGCCCCTTTGGGGCTGGACGGTCTTTTACCTGCTCTGGCAAACTACGGCTTGGGTGAAAGCCATGCGCTATTTGCTGCTGGTTTATCCCTTGCTCGCGATTATCGCTGCGTGGGGCATTTTTCAACTTTGGCGCGCAAAGGGAGAGCTCAAGCTCTGGCGGGTGAAGGTTTCACCTAAAGCCTTGCATGTCGCTGGAGCTATAGCAGGCGTTGTGGTTGTGATTGGCTCAGGACTGTGGGCATTTGCCTTCACGCGCATTTATACCCAGCCGCACACACGCGTGGCAGCTACAGATTGGATTTATGCGAATATTCCCGGCCCAGTCAATTTGGTGATGACCACCGCCGAAGGGGAGAAGATTGCGCAGCAACCTTACCGCAGCGGCGATTATTTGACCGGCGCGCAAGCTTACCCGTTCGTTTTTGAGGCAGAACTTACAGGTGGATTAACCAGTTTTACCATCCCAACCTATGGGCAGATTAGCGGGAGCAAGCCCCTCAATCGCTTTACCGTCAGCATAGCTCGTGCAGATGGGCTCAGGATACCGCTCAGCCTGCCGGTTTTAGCTGAGGGGACGGCTTGCAGGCTCAACAACTCCTCTGCGGGCTCCCTTGATTTTAGGTTTCCACAAGCCACCCGCTTGGAAGAGGACGAAACCTACCTGATCACCTTGCGTCAATCTGATAGGCAGGCGCAGGTGTTTTTGAACGGAGTGCCACATGTTTCTCTAGAGGAAGCAGACGGGCAAATTTTTGCCCAAATGCTGCCCAAGATCGTCGAAACCGTCACGCCTGCGCATAGTTATACTATGGATGTAAGCGTACTTGAACCTGGGGAAATTATTGCCGTCGAGATGCCCTTTATGTTGGACCTCAGCCATAGCCCATTAGAGAAGACTCTGCGCGTTACGCTGACGCCATCAGCTGAAACTGACCTAACGCCGGTGAGCGGCACAGCGCAAGGTACCTTCATCGAGTTAGGCGATGGCAAAGGCACAGCGCTTCGCATTGAACTCGACGAACCGCTACGCATCACCACGCCGCAGCTCGTGCGCTTTGACCTGGAAATGCTTGCCGGCGATGGGCGAATTGCCATCGCTTCAGTTGCTCCGGTGCATGAGTCCTCATGGGATGATGCCTTGCCGGTGGCTAAAGCCGGTTACGTGCCTTATAGCGACGCTGGCGGCATCTTCCGCGGCGACTTGAACTTGGAGCTGTATTGGCCAGATGACTCCTCGAAGTTAGAACGCTTTGTAAGAGTCTTACAGCAAGGTGATTACATCTTCATCAGTTCCAATCGGCAATGGGGCACCACAACGCGCGTGCCGGAACGCTACCCGCTCACCACACAGTACTACCGCAGCTTGCTTGGTTGCTCAGAAGACATGGACGTGGTAACTTGCTACAACATCGCTGAGCCCGGTATGTTTTCGGGCAGCTTGGGCTTCGAGCTTGTGCAAACCTTCACTTCATATCCACACTTGGGGTCCTGGCAATTCAACGATCAATTTGCCGAGGAAGCTTTCTCGGTTTATGACCACCCTAAGGTCCTGATTTTTAAGAAGACAGCGGATTTTGACATCCGAAAAGTCAGAGAGATTCTTGGGTCAGTAGATCTCTCTCACGTGGTCAATCTTGCGCCGCGGCAATTAGATTCTTACGATCGCAGCCTCGAGAAGAGCAACTATTTGATGCTGACGGAAGAGCAAAAGCAAATTCAACGCGAAAACGGCACTTGGTCGGAGTTGTTTGACCGCGAGTCGCTGGTCAATTCCAACCAAACGGTGGCTGTCATCGTTTTTTATCTGTTTAGTTTCGTTTTAGGGCTGGCGGTTTACCCATTCGTGCGCTTAGCGCTGCCCGGGTTGGAAGATAAGGGCTACGCATTTTCGCGTTTGGCGGGCTTATTGCTGTTTGGGTATTTGGCGTTCGTGCTCGGCTCGGCTGGCGTCTATGTTACGCGAGGATTGCTTCTGGGGATCTTCATCGCTATCGCAGTTTCAGGGTTTATTCTTGGTTTCCTCAAGCGCAAAGAGCTTGCACAAGAGCTCACGCAAAACTGGAAGCGCTATTTGGTCATTGAGCTGGTAGGGCTGGCAGCCTTCCTGTTCTTGCTGTGGGTGCGTTATCAAAACCCGGACCTCTGGCACCCTTATCGAGGTGGGGAGAAGCCTATGGACTTCTCTTACCTCAATGCGGTGATTAAGAGCACAGTTTTTCCGCCTTACGACCCTTGGTTTGCCGGCGGTTACATCAACTATTATTACTTTGGTTTCGTCATCTTGGGCATGCCGATTAAACTGCTGGGTATTATCCCTGCAGTGGCTTATAACATTGTGCTGCCTTTGTGGTACGCGCTCTTGGCAATGGGGGCTTATAGCGTGGGTTGGAACTTGACAAGACGCATTATCGCAGCCAAAAAGGGCGCGGATAGCCCAGAGCTGCGGAAACTGTTTGGGCAGCCGTTTTGGGCTGGGCTGTGGACGGTTTTGCTCTTGGCATTTTTAGGCAACCTTGGCAACGTGAAGCTGCTCACGGACACCTTAGCCTCCATGGGCGCAGCTGGCGCACTGATGGAAGGGGCTTCGGTCTTTCAGAAGATTGGCTGGTTTTTCAAGGGATTTGGCATGGTCTTGCAGGACGTCCCCATGCCGCTTTACCCAGGCGATTGGTATTGGATGGCGAGCCGCACCATTCCCGGTGAAGCTATTACGGAGTTCCCTTATTTCACCTTTCTCTATGCTGATTTACATGCACATTTAATTGCCATGCCCTTTGTGGTTTTCTCGGTCGCATGGGGGATGTCTTTTCTCTTCTCGCAAGGCAAGTGGAGTTCTGATCGCAAAGAAAATCGGATAGGATTTATCCTGAGTCTGCTGCTGGGCGGCCTGATAATTGGCGCGCTCAAACCGATTAATACCTGGGATTCTTACACCTTCTTGCTGCTAAACCTATTTATTATTGGGTATACCGGTTGGAAGTATCTAGAGCCGGTGAGGTTTGTTAAAAATCCGAAGTTAGGTAAAGTGGTTACCATCGCTGGCTTGATGCTGGTTCTGGTTGTGCTCAGTACAGTACTGTATACACCCTTCAACCGAAATTTTCATCCTGGGTACAGCCAAATTGGGCTATGGAGTGGTGACCGCACGCCGCTTAAGTCTTACTTCACCCATTGGGGTTTGCTGCTCTTCATCGTGCTGTTTTGGTATCTATGGGAGACCTATCAATGGTTAGCTGTGACGCCGCTTTCTGCGCTCAAAAAGCTCGAGCCGCATCGGCAGCTCATCACGATTGCCGGAGTGGTGTTCTTAGCGCTGTTGGTAGTTTTGCTGCTACTAGGAGTGAGCGTGGCGATAATTGTTTTACCGCTCTGCCTTTGGTCTCTGATTCTCATCCTCAAGCAGGATCAAAGTGATGCCAAACGCTTAGCTTTCTTTATGATCGCGACGGCTCTGCTGGAAACGTTGGTTGTTGAGATGGTGTACCTGGTGGGTGATATTGGTCGCATGAATGTGGTCTTCAAACTCTATATGCAAGCTTGGCTGCTGCTCACTTTAGCCTTGGGTTCTGGGCTGATTGCACTCTGGAATGACCAGCATAAGTGGACGCTGCGTACCCAGTTGATCTTCCAGATCCCATTGATTCTAATGGTCGCAGGTGCGCTGCTTTTCCCATTGATGGGCACGACCGATAAAATTCACGACCGCATAGACGTAAATGCGCCCCATACCTTGGATGGTATGCAGTATATGCTTACTTCCAGCTATTATGACATGGGCGTGAGCATGCCCCTGGCAGAGGATTACGCCGCAATCCGCTGGATGCAAGACAACATCCAAGGCTCGCCTGTAATTGTGGAAGGACAAGCCTACGAATATCGCTGGGGCACCCGCTATACGATCTATACCGGCCTGCCAGGCGTGGTTGGGTGGAATTACCACCAACGCCAGCAGAGAGCCATCTTGCAAACGAACGAAGTCCAAAACCGCGTGGACGCAGTCGATAAGTTCTACCTGACTGACGACTTGGACTATGTGCGCAGCTTCCTCAAGAAGTACGAGGTCAGCTACATTGTCGTTGGCAGGTTAGAGCAGGCGTTTTATCCTGGGGGCGGATTAGCCAAATTTGGGGAGCAAGCGGGTATACTTTGGGATGAAGTCTATCGCAATGGCGAAACGGTCATTTATCAAGTGAGGTTACCTTGACGAGCTTCATCAATTGGTACGTTTTCATCTTGATCTTGGGGCTGATTAACTTACCGCTTACCTGGAGGCTTTTCAAATCTCTTCCCTCCAGAGGTTATGCCCTAAGCCGGCCGTTGGGGCTGTTACTGTGGGGTTATTTATTTTGGCTGCTCACATCGCTGCAATTGTTGCATAACGACCTGGCCGGGCAGCTGGTGGCACTTGGGCTGGTGCTCGTGCTCAACCTGCTCATCTTACGCGGCGGACGTGCCCAGGAGCTATGGGCTTGGATAAAAGCGAACCAGCGACTGATCCTCACCACCGAGACCCTCTTTTTGGTTGCTTTTGGGCTGTGGGCATTGGTACGGGCTGCCAACCCCGCGATCATTGGCACGGAAAAACCCATGGAAATGGCTTTTATCAATGCCATTTTACGCTCGCCGACTTTCCCGCCGAATGACCCGTGGCTCTCGGGCTATGCCATTTCTTATTATTATTTTGGCTATGTGCTCGCCGCTATGCTTATTCGCGTGAGTGGTGTGGATGCCGCCATCGGCTACAACTTGATGTCTGCACTGTGGTTTGCGCTCATGGCTCTGGGGGCTTATGGCATTCTCTTTGACCTCCTAGCTGAGTCCCAACATCGCAAGACAAGGATTCCTGGCTGGGTTTACACAGCCAGCCTGCTCGCGCCTTTTATGCTGCTCATCGTCTCAAACTGGCATGGTTTTCTGGATATCATGCACGCCAGAGGCTTGTTTTGGTCGCAAGATGCTGCTGGGCAGTCGGTTTCATCGTTTTGGCAGTGGATAAACCTGAAGGAGTTGACCACGCCCCCGCCCAGTTATTCCTGGTTCCCGCTGCGCATTGGCGGGGTGCAATGGTGGGGAGCCAGCCGTGTGTTGCAAGACTTCACCCTAAGCGGTGCGCCGCTTGAGGTGATTGACGAGTTTCCGTTCTTTACTTACTTGCTTTCCGACTTACATCCGCATTTACTCGCGATGCCCTTCGTCCTCTTGGCAATCAGCCAAGCTCTAAACGCCATCCGTGGCGGCTGGGAGGGTGAAACGCGCATCCTGCGCTGGACAGTACCCTGGGCGCTGCCTGAACTTGTGCTCGCAGTGCTGACGTTGGGCGGCTTAGCCTTTATGAATACCTGGGATTTTCCGTTTTATCTGCTCCTTATCGCGGCTGCGCTGGTTTACCGGCAGTACCGCCGCTATGGTTGGAGCGGGCGCAGGGTCGGCGAGTTTTTCATGCTGTGCTTTGGCTTAGGCATCCCAGCGATATTGCTGTATTTCCCTTTCTTTGTCAGTTTTTCTTCTCAGGCTGGCGGGATTCTGCCTAGCCTGGCATTCTTTACCCAGGGACATTACTTCTGGATCATGTTTGGACCGCTCTTGCTGCCGCTTTTTGCCGGTTTGCTGGCGCACTTTTTTGCCCGCCCGCAAGAACGCGCTGTGAAACCAGCATTTTTTATGACTTTAGGTTTGTTCCTTTTCTTATTTGTTTTCTCTTGGGGCCTTGCTTTCGTTGGGACGAAGCTGCCGAACCTCAATGAGCTCTTCTTGGGGTTGCAAGGTGCAACACCAGGCATCAACCCCTTATGGCAAGCCTTCGTCAACCGTCTGAAAGCGCCAGGCACCTGGATTACCCTCTTTTTGCTTTGCTTTTTAGCGCTGAACGCATTGCTGGGTAAGCATCAAGCCCGGGCTGAGCAGCCGGAATCTGCTGATGGGGATAATCCAACCTATACTTTTGTGCTTTTTATGCTTATCTTAGGCTTGCTGCTCACCTTGGCGCCGGAGTTTGTCTATTTGCGTGACAACTTCGGCACACGTATGAATACCATCTTCAAGTTCTACTTCCAAGCTTGGATTTTGTGGTCACTAGCTGGCAGCTATATGCTGATCCAGCTATTACGCAGCTCAGGAAAAGCCAAACTTTTGGAGAAACTTTTCCCCGGGATTATGCTCCTGCTAGGAGTGATCGCCATTTACCTTGGGCTCTATCGGGACGATCCGACATTCCAGCGCATTAACCAGAACTTAGGAGCTTTAGGTACAAGCCCCCTGGACTACATCGTTTTAGGCATATTCGCCTTAGGCATAATCTGGTTTATTTTAGAGCTAGTGAGCCGGCGCTGGAAGATGGCCTTAGCCGTCATGTGCATTTGTGGCATAGTGATGGGCTTGGTCTACCCCGTAGTGGCGCTATGGAACAAAACGGGGGGGATACCTTCAGCGGATCAGTTAACTTTAGACGGGACACAGTACTATAAACTTGTGTGGCCAGATCAAATGCAGGCGGTGGAGTGGCTCAAGCAAGCGCCCTTGGGTGTGATGGTCGAAGCTGTGGCAGATACCGGCGGTAGTTACACCACATACGCATCAGTTTCCACTTTTTCAGGCATGCCGACGGTGTTGGGCTGGATTGGGCACGAAGCCCAGTGGCGCGGCGGGTACCTCGAGATGGGCAGCCGGCAAAATGACATCCGCACGCTCTACCGCACTCACGACTGGCAGGAAGCCAAGGAAATTTTGGATAAATATCAAATTAGCTATGTTTACGTAGGCGATCTAGAATTAAGGACTTATCCCATGGATGAAAGCAAGTTTCAGGAGCATCTCCAACTTGTGTTCGACTCACCTAGCGCTAGAATCTACGCTTATGCAGCAGGTCAATAAGATGACAGAAGCAACGACGAACGCTAACAAAAAAAGCCTTTCAGCAAACCAAGTCCAAATAATCGTCATTGTTGTTTTTTTATTTGGGCTATGTTTGCGGCTGATCGGTTTGGGCGCTCTTTCATTCTCGGTTGAAGAATCACAGACTGCCTGGCAAGCTTTACAGGTAGCTCGTGATTTACCGGCTGAAACCGCATCCAATGCAGTTTACCAGGGCTTGACTGCAGTCACTCTTGCGGTTATGCAAGCCAACACCTTTTGGGCGCGCTTTTGGCCGGCTTTGGCAGGCGCCAGCCTGGCGCTCGTGCCGCTTTTTTGGCGGCGCAGAATGACCCCTTTCCTGACCATTGGGCTGGCTTTAGTTTTAGCTTTGGACCCGGTACTCTTTATTCTCTCTAGGCAGATTGGCAGCGCGATATTTGTTTTGGCTGGCTTGGCTTGGGCGCTTACCTTTTTCTTCGCCGGCAAGCCAGTAGGCGTTGGGGTTGCTACGGCTGTTGCTTTACTGGGTGGTTCATGGATTTGGGCGATTATGTTCATCGTGCTGATTGCACTTGGGCTTGCTTATTTGATTAATAAAGTGGCGTTGAAGCAATTTGCAGAATCATTACTCAATGTTTGCCCCATCAGGCGATCGCCAGTTAAGTTTGTTTTAGGCTTTGTAATCACGCTGCTGGCCTTAGCTACCTCCTTCGGGCTGGACCCATCTGGTTTGAGTGGGATTGCGGGTGGTTTGGTTGCTTTTACTCACCAGGGTTTTGCGACTAGCTTAGTACCGGCTTGGGTTCAGCTTTACCGCTGGGCTGCGTATAGCATTTGCCCATTGATTTTGGCATTGGCGGCGGCAGTACACGCTTGGAGAGAGTATGCTAAAGGAAAACAAGCCCTCAGCATCCTCATTGTGGTTTTTTTGATCGGGGCGGTCCTTTTTGCTAACTTAGGACCCAGTGGCTTGGTTTTTGTGCAGATTCCGCTCTGGATTTTGGCACTAAGTGAGGTTGAAAGACTGGTAAAGATAAAGCCCGAGCAACCGTGGGTGAGCAGATTGGTATTCATTTTTAGCTTGGTGATGTGTGTTTATCTAGCAATTAGTTGGAAATCTTTTCTCAGTGCTTTTCCTGGAACGCTTGCGTTTTCTCAGCAAGGGTTGGCGTTCGGGTTAGGACTGGTTTTACTGGGGTTGATATATCTATTCAGCGGTTTAGGTTGGTCTTTTCAAGCTGCAGGAAAGGGCGTTGCCTCGGCGATCACTTTGGTTTTGCTCGTTTCCACATTGAGCCTGACGTTTTCGAGCACAGTCATCAAAGCAAAAAACGCCGCCCTCATCTGGTCGGATACACCTGTGTTGGATTCTACTGACGAGATTGCCAAAGTGTTGCATGAATTTGAGCGCCTGAACACTTTTGAAGCGGAAACTGCTTCCGTCGCGATTTTGGATCCAAATTTAGCTGGATACGCATGGTTCTTCAACCAGTTTGGTCAAGTGCGCATGCCGTTAGTACTGCCTGAGGGCGAAAGCCCAGAGGTCATCCTTTCTCACCCAGATTGGCAGCTGAGCCCAGATCAACCCTATAGAGGGATGGATTTCATTGCAAGCCGGCAAATTAACTGGGCTACCCTTCCACCAATTGACCTCGTGAATAGTGCCTTCAACCAAACCTTTACTACCGAGCCGGCCATGGCAATTTTGTGGATCCGACAGGACCTATTTACAGGAGCTAACCCGTGACCTCATTACCCGACGCACACAAATCACTCCCGCGCACGATTGCAATCGATGGCCCGGCTGCCAGCGGAAAAACCACCATTGGCACACTTTTAGCCGAAGAGTTGGGCTACTTATGTCTGGATACGGGCATTATGTACCGCGCGGTGACATGGCAAGCCTTAGCTGAGGGCATTGATCCAGAGGATGAAGAAAGCGTCACCAAGCTCGCCGAGCAAATTGAGATTGACGTGTTACCTAAGAGTGTGGAAGATGGACGTCCGTTTGACGTCCTCATCAACGGTCTTGACCGCACTTGGGAGATCCGATCACCCGAAGTGAACCAAAATGTGTCCTTGATTTCTTCTTACCCGGGGGTGCGGGAGGCGATGACCCGCCAGCAGCGCAAGATTGCAGAGCGCGGCAAAGTGGTAATGCTAGGGAGGGATATTGGCACGGTGGTTTTACCAGACGCAGACTTGAAGGTCTACCTGGATGCATCTCTCAAAGTACGGGCGCAGCGCCGCTATGCTGAAGAAATCGCGCATGGCAACTGCGTTCACCTAGACGAAGTGATTGCTTCGCTCAAGCACCGGGACGCAATCGATTCCACGCGCAAAGTTGCTCCACTCAAGGTTGCACCTGATGCTGTGGTGATCAACACAGATAATTTAACCATCGCGCAAGTCATCGATAAGATCAAGACTATTCTTGTTCAGCGTGACCCATAATTTATGTTCGGTTTCTTGCCAAAAACTGATACATTTTTCACCTGCGTGCTATAATTTAGGTAGCGTTATGGCAGAGCATTTTTACAGCCCCATCCTTATGCAAGCAAAGGTTACGCTCAGTTCTCAGCCGCTGCCGGTATGGATTTTCGAGGGCGTGCTGCTAGTGAGCGTCCTTTGGGGGCTATGGAAACTGCACAAACCCGACATAAAAATGGGCAGCCGAGAAATAAAATGGGCAGTTTTATTGGCGCTGCTGGTTTTTCCTTTCAACACTTTAGTGCATCTTTCTCTTTTGGAGGGGGAGATTTTATCCGCTGACGGCCGCCTGCTGCAGCCGCAGCTCTTCCTTTTAGGGCTTATTCCAGCATTTGCTGCGGTCGGTCTGGCTGGACCGTTGCCAGCGAGTATTTTAGCCTTAGGTGCCGGCCTGGTTCAAACTCTCATGTTTGAGCAAGACCCGATCATGAGCCTTATGCTTGTTTCTCTGACGGTAATTTTTATTTGGCAGACCAGCCGAACTGAAGCCAAAGACAGCGGTCAAAGTAAGAACTCCGTTTTCATCAACGGACTGCTTTCATTTCTTTATTTGCTGCCGCTGACGTTGATAACACGTTCTATCATCTCACTTAGCTGGGGAGAGAAAAATCTCCTTTTCATACTTGAGCAATTCTTACTTGAAGCATCTGCGCTTTTTCCTGCTGTGTTGGTTGCAGCTGGCGCCAGCCATGCGCTGAGTCGATGGGAATATGCTGGCTGGAATCCTTTCCAGTTTATCCTCGAGCAAGAAGTACCTAACGCTTTCAGTCAAGCTGTAGAGCAGTTGGAAAAACTTACGCTTGGGCATTATGACGAAGATTTGGAAGTAAAGCCCAAGTCTCCTCGTGAAGCGAAGTTTTATGCAGCGCTAAGTGACCTGCGCGAAAACTTACGCGTGCGTCAGGATACGCAATTACGATTGCTATCCTTGGATCCCTCGTACTACTCGCGTGAAGCCTATGATCTACTCCTCGCTTCCATCTTGCGGGCTGCTCTGGGACGGGATGCCAGCTCTGCCCGCTTGGTATTGTTCAACCCCACACGCGACCCAGACCGCCGAGAGATGCGCCTGCGCATCGGCCAAGGAGAGCAAACGCGCGTTTATGCCTATTTGGACATCATGGTCTTGGAGAAGTTGGGCAATTTGGACCAGCTCATCCTCAGTGACATCAAAGACGACCAATACTTTGGCGCGAGTGAGGGTTTACCCTATCCACAATCTCTGGTTGCTTTAAGGCTCAAAAACAACGGGGACGCCATAGGTGTGCTATGGGTTGGCTTCGACCAGAACCATTGGTTTAGCGAAGACGATATTCATTTTTACCAGCAGTTAGCTTATCGGGCTTCAGCTGCGCTGAGCACGAAAGAACAAGCGGTTAAAATGCAGGCTGAGAAGGCTTGGTTAGAGGCAGCTTTTCAGGCTCTAGCTGACCCGGTATTAATAATCAACCGTGCCGATGAAATCCTTTTTGCTAACGCCGCAGCGGCACAGCTACTCGCCAAAGAAGTTGGCTCGCCCTTGCGCAGCCTAAAAGACCTGCAGTCGCGTATGCCAGAGCTGAGCCAAGCCCTTAAACAGATCAACCCTCCCACAGAACCATTCCGCGTTACAATTGACAAGGGGCTAGATTATGATGCTCGTATTTTCCCTATCAAAACCCAAGACGGACAATCTGGCAGGATATTGCTGCTTAATGATACAGCTTGGCAAAAGCGAATAAACGCTCAAAAGAGCGAATTTGTTACCAATATCAGCCACGATTTGCTTTCTCCACTTCAGCTCATGCGCGGTTATGTAAATTTGCTGATGAACATTGGTAACCTCAGTGAGGAGCAGGAAAAATATATCGGAAGAATCTTACTTAGCATCGAAAACATGTCTGGCTTGGTCAGCAAAGTGATCAGCATGGAAATGCTCGATTCAGACGAAGAGGTTAAGCCGATTACTTTTGATTTAAAAGACTTAATCGGTGAAGTTGTTTCCATGTTGGATTTACAGGCACAACAACGCAAGGTAACATTACATACTGATTTCAGCGGGTTACGCAACCCGAATATTGTTGCTGACCGCATGTTGGTCCGTCAGGCGGTGTTTAACTTAGTGGAAAATGCGATTAAATTCAATCATATGGGCGGGGAAGTTTGGGTTAGTGCTACAAAGGAAGCTGCTAATGTGCGCATCGTGGTAAAAGATAATGGCAAAGGAATCGCTCCACTAGATCAACCTAAGCTCTTCACGCGATATTTTCACATAGAGGATGGCGAAACTTATGAAAATACCGGTCCAGGACTAGGTTTGTCTATTGTTAAGTCTGTGGTGGAGAAGCATGGTGGTAAGATTGGCGTGCAGAGTAAATTAGGAGAAGGCAGCATTTTTACGATAGAAATTCCTTTGAAGAAGTAAATTGGGATAAAAACCTTAGACGAACCTCAAGAGGGTGTTGAAAATGTCCA
>DMCS01000098.1:0-9473 GCA_003445715.1 Candidatus Mesolinea sp.
TTTAAAGGTGAGGTCAAGCCGCAATAAGCCGTTCGGGGTGGCTGTAGATATCGAATTGCGCCTTACGCAGGTAGCCGATGAGCGTGATTCCGGATGTATCAGCAATTTGGACGGCTAACGATGTCGGCGAGGTGCGCGAGACAATCAGCGGGATACCCAGAGCAAGCGTTTTATAGACCATCTCGGAGCTGATGCGCCCGCTCAGCAGGAGCGCGCGGGGGATAAACGTAGCGTGTCTCAGCAGGTAAAGCCCGGTGAGCTTATCCACGCAGTTATGCCGGCCGAGATCCTCCACGATGATGGGGACGCTCTCGCCATCGCTCAAGGCAGCACTGTGGAAACCGCCAACTTGGTCGTGCAACTTCTGTTGAGCCATCAACTGATCATAAAGCGCAATCACTTTGTCTGCTTGGATGGTGAAATCTGCGCCCACCTCGTGTGCAGCAATATGGGGCTGCAGGCTGACGCCCGTGGACGTGCGGTGAAACTGCGCTGGCTTTTGGGCGGGGTGATTGAGCTGCACTTGGATGCGGCGGTCTTCCTCCTTGAGTTTTATCTGGTCAACTTCTTCAAGGCTGGTGATGACGTTTTCATTAAAGAGAAAGCCCACAGCTAAGGCTTCCAGCGCGATGGGGGAGCAGATAAATGTCAGCCACGGTTCGCCATTGACGTAAAGCGTGGCGGCGTGCTCACGCACAATCGGCGTGCTTTCCGGCGTGGAGTCTAAAGTTCCCTGGCGGTAATGCCAAACAGAGGTATGCGTATATGTTTCTGGCATATCATTCCTTTTCTGGTTTAGAGTTTAAGGCGCTTGCTTCGCCAATCAAATGAGTATAAAGCATCTCCGCGGCTTGGCGGGCTAAGGCTTGTGTCTTTGGTGAGAGCTCCTGCGAAAATTCAAACATATAGCCGCGCACGGAAAGCAGCCAGGCTTCTGGGCAGCGCCCAAAAAGCGTTTGCGTAATCATCAGCAGTTCCCCGATGGATAAATGATGCGTGAAGGCTGAGTGCTGCCAGGTTGGGTTGACCGGCTCAAAAACCAGCTCCGGCAGCTCTGCTGCGTTGTGGGCGTCAACGAAGATGACCTCGGCATAATCCACAAGATCTTCAGCCATTTCTGGCAGCAGCTGATAGAGGTAGAGCAGCCGCAAGCTGCCATCTTTGGTTTCAACCCATTCGCCAGGCTGTTCTGGCGCTTGTAAGCCCAGTCGGGCTGCCACCAGGGCAAGGACATGCCAACCGGCACTGTCATCCTGACGGTCGCGGTTGCCGTAGGCGATGATAAGTGTTTTCGGATTCACAGATGCGCTCAAAAAAAATAGCCTCCCTTGAATCATACCAAATAGGGAGGCATGTTTTCTTCCAATATGCCTAGCGGCGGATTACCCGCAGCAAGTTACCTTGTGGGTCGTATACGCTCACTTCCATAGGCATGCTGCCAACGGCGTGTGTGGAGCAGGAAAGGCAGGGATCATGCGCGCGGATGGCATGTTCCACACGGTTGAGCATGCCTTCGCTGATATCCGGCCCATGCACATAAGCTTTGGCAACCTCATCGACAGCTTTGCTCATGGCGTAATTATTGTGCCCGGTGGCGACGATCAAATTGGCTTTGCTAATCTGTCCGTAGGAATTGACCCAGTAATGGTGGATCAACGTCCCGCGCGGAGCTTCGATCACACCCACACCTTGCTCTTGCGGCTCTTGGTGTGTATTGCGGATATCAGTGCTGAGAATATCCGGATCCTCAAGCAAGACGCGCGCTCTTTCAGCAGCGAACAGGGTCTCGATCAGGCGAGCGTAGTGATAGTGCAGCGTGTTTTCGACCGGCAAACCGTGATTGAGCGCTTTGAAGCGTTGAAATTCGGCATTAGCCAAGGGGGTGTCGAACTGGTCGACGGCGTTGAGCCGCCCGAGAGGACCCACGCGATACACACCTTCTGGGTAGCCAAGTTTCTTGTAATAAGGGAACTTGAGGTAAGACCACGGCTCCACATGCTCGGCAATGTAATCCAAGTAATTCTGCGGGTCGAACTTTTCAAGCTGCTGCCCATCGCTGCCAACCAGGCGGATCTGGCCGTCATACAGCTCCAAGCTGTTTTGCGGCGTGACCAAACCCATATAACCCGTGGGAAAAACAGCAAATTCCCGCACCGTTTCCAGGTTAGCTTCGATCCAGCGAGTCGCGATTTGCACACCGGTCTGAATAGTGGCAATCTGTTCATCTAACTGCGCCAACAAACGGTCACGCGATGCAGCGCCAAAAGCCCGGCTCACGCCACCAGGTACAGCAAAGGTGGGGTGGATGCTGCGCTCTCCCAGCTCACTGATGATGGATTGGCCATATTTGCGCAGACGCACGGCTTTGAGTGTCAGCTCGGGGTCGGCTTGCACCAGCCCGACCACGTTGCGGGTAGCCGGGTCATGGTCAAAGCCGAGGATCAGGTCTGGTCCGGCCAGCTCAAAAAAGTGCATCCCGTGGCTTTGGATCACCTGACCCATGTGCATAAGCTCGCGCAAGAGGGCAGCTGGCCGGGGTGGCGGGCAGCCGAGGACGGCATCGCCTGCCTTTGCAGCAGCTAAGTGATGGCTCACCGGGCAAATACCGCAAATGCGCGGGGTAATCTGGGGCATTTCCTGCACCAGCCGGCCTTCGCAGAATTTCTCAAAGCCGCGGAATTCGTTCACATGAAAGTAGGCATGCTCCACCGAGCCATCATCTTTGAGATGGATGGTGACTTTGGCGTGCCCTTCGATGCGGGTTACGGGTTCAATCGTTATTTTTTGGGCAGTCATCTTTCCTCCTAATGCCAGTCGTTATAGTCGCCGGAGACTTCTGGGATCCGCCCCTGGGCGAGCTCGGAAAGTACGTAAAAAATCGCATCGGCGCTGGGCGCGCAGCCAGGCAGGAACACATCCACTTTGACCACGTCGCTCACCGGTCGGACGTGTACCATCTGGGCGAGCTCGGGGTCATCCGGAATCTTGCCGCTTGCGTCGGTGCTTTCAGTTTGCACGTAAGCGCGTTCGAGTGCGGCTTGGTCGCCAGTGAAGTTGCGCATAGCCGGCACGCCGCCAAAGACCGCGCAATCGCCCAATGCTACCAAAATTTTGCAGCGCGCACGCATCTTTTTAGCCACTTCCTCATTGTAGGTGTTACTAATCCCGCCTTCTAAGATGCCCACGTCCACGCCGTCTTTATCAGGTTCTTTCAGGTCTGTAATTGGCGTGGCGCGTAAGTCTACCAGTTTGAGCAGCTCCACGATGCGCTCGTCCATATCCAGGAAGGACATGTGGCAGCCGGCGCAGCCTGCTAACCAATCAGATGCTACTTTTGGTTTTGCCATAGGTTAACCTCTCTTTACTCACAATTTCAGCTGAACGGAAGCTGGTTTGGCCGTCAGCGCTTCTTTCCAGGTTTTCATGCTGCTCAAACCAACCAAGTCTGCAAGGGCATTAATCACTTCTAATGAGGACCGCACGCTTTCGGGTGCAATCAGGGCAGGCTTACTCTCTTGCAGGCGGCCATCTGTGCTCAGGTAGTGCCCGCTTTCTTCTGCCCACATCGTTGCCGGCAGGATTACATCTGCCCGCTCTGTGAGGGCTGAGGGATAGCTGGCATACACAACCAACGAAGGTATCCCTTCGCAGCGCTTGATTAGAGCTTGGTCAGGAGCTTCATCGCCCAGGGCTACCAAGGCTGCCTGAAGAGATTTGCCATCCAAGGCGGTTTGGTATTGTAGCAGCGCCGCGGCGAGGCTATTGGCTTTGCCTTTAATTATCAGGATGGGGATTTTCTCACCCTGAGCAAAAAGCGCAATGTGCAGTAAAGCCTCGTAATTAGCCTGTGTGGCGAATTCCCCGCCAATCACGATGACCGGATGCTCAGCCTCAGCGAGTAAATAAGCTGCTTTATGCAGTCGATTGGCGTCCATGCCAGTCTTTTCGAGGATGGGAGCTAATTTCTTTTCAGAGTATTTTTGATTAATTTGCAGGTGAATATTGCGGGCAAGCAGAAAGCCATCGACAAAATCCAGGTATCCTCCGGGACTGAGTTCTAGACTTACTGCGCAATAGGGGCATAATCCATTAGGCTGATCGGAAACATTGATCAGCTGCGTGCCACCCCAATTTTGGCGCTTGAGGAAGAAGCCTGCCACTTGATGATCCTCTTGTAAATCCGCACCCAAAATAAGGGCTGCATCCACAGCCTTGAGGGCGTTCAGGTCCGCTTCAAAAGGTTCGTCCAGGTCTTCGGCCAGGCGAGTGCTGCATAGGGCAGCTTCATCATCATCGCTCAGGTATATGGCGCTGGTATGAAAAGCGTTTTGGAACGTTTCAGCGATACTGGCTAGGGTTTCGATGGGCAGACGGCCGGAGGCAAAGACAGCGCGGCTTTCACGCGGTGGCTCTTGCAACTTTTCAGCAGCTACGCTAAGCGCTTTTTCCCACGTGGTTGGCTCCAGCTTGCCATTTTTACGGATAAGCGGCGTGTTGAAGCGCTTGTAACCAATTTCCAGTGGTTCGTAGCGCCCTTGCTTGCAGAGCAAGCCTTCATTCATGGGCGATTCCCAAATGCCCTCGATGCGCACCAGGTGGTTATCGCGCGTGAGTACATCCCGTTCGCAGCCCAGGCTGCAGTCGGTGCAGACCGAGACCGTGTGTGTCAGGTCAGTCTCACGGCCAAGGTAAGCGCTACGGCGGTCCATGAGCGCGCCTGTAGGGCAGATTTGCACACAAGCGCCACAGGAGACGCAGGAGCTTTCGCCTAAGGGGACGCCGTAGTCAGCCACTAAGATACTGCTGGCACCACGGTCTTCGAAGCCTAAGGTGAAGTTGCCCACCTTTTCGCCGCAGATACGCACACAGCGCCGGCAGAGGATACAGCGGTTATTATCTTGGAAGATATAGGGATGTGAGGCATCTACCGCATAAGGCATATAGTCGGGTGTGAGCGGCCAGTGGGTGAGCCCTTGCTCGTAAGCCGCAGCTTGCAGTTCGCAATCACCATCGGTCTCCTGGCAATACATGCAGAAATGGTTGCGCTCGCTAAAGAGCATTGCAAGTACGAACTTGCGTGCCTCCTGTGTTTTGGGCGTATTAGTATGCACAACCATGTTGTTGTTCACTGGCAGCGTGCAACTGGGCTGCAGGATGCGTGCTCCTTCTACCTCCACCATACACAGCCGGCAGCCACCGTAGGGGATTAAACTGGGGTGATAACATAAGCGGGGAATTTTCACCCCGGCTGCCTCAGCTGCCTCGAGAACCGTCGTGCCTTCTGGGACTTCTACTTGAATACCATCAATTGTGAGTGTAATCATAAATCTCGCTCCATCTCATTAATAAACCAGGGCAGGAATACTCAGTGAGCAAACGCCCGCTGGACAAACTTTCAAGCGAATGTGGGCTTCCACTTCATCGCGGAACCGTTTTAGCATGTCACGTAAGGGAACAGCTGCCGTCTGACCGAGCCCACAGTTAGAGAGTTCGTTCAATTGGAAGCTGATTTGCTCTAAGGTTTCCAAATCCTCCATTTTGCCTTCACCGCGGCAAATTGCGCTGAGGATTTGATAGGCTTTCTCGGTGCCGACCCGGCAAGGAGAGCATTTCCCACAGCATTCCTTGCGGAAAAAGTTGAGCAGAACTCGCGCCAGATCAACCACGCAAACTTCGTCATTGCAAATCAGCAGCGCTCCGCTGCCCAAAGCCACGCCAGCCTTAGCGAAAGAGGCAAAATCCATGGGCGTATCCTGCAGGCTGGAAGGGATAATCGAGCCGCCGGAACCACCAGTTTGTGCCATCTTGAAATAACCATTCTTTATCCCCTTCCCATAGAGGGTGATGATTTCGCGTAAGGTGATGCCCATAGGGACTTCGATTAATCCAGTAACATTCAGGTTGCCTAAGATGGTGTAGACCTTTGTGCCAGGACTAGAAGCCGTGCCAAATGAGCGGAACCAGTCAGGGCCGTTGAGGATAATGGGGGCAATATTCGCTAATGTTTCCACGTTATTCACTAAAGTAGGCTTGCCCCACAATCCTTCAGTAGTGGGGTACGGTGGACGGGAGCGCGGTTCACCGCGCTTGCCCTCGATGGACTCAATCAAAGCAGTTTCTTCCCCACAGATATAAGCACCTGCGCCAGTGTGGACATGCAGCTCGAAAGCAAAGCCAGATCCCATAATATCTTCACCCAATAACCCAAGCTGTTTGGCTTGCGTAATCGCGTTTTCCATGCGGTCGATCGCCAGTTGATATTCACCGCGAATGTAGATGTAACCTTCACTGGCACCCACGGCATAGCCGGCAATGAGCATGCCTTCGATGATGCGGTGTGGGTCACCCTCCAGGATCAGGCGGTCCTTAAAGGTGCCTGGCTCGCTTTCATCGGCATTGCAAACTACGTATTTTTGATGCCCATAAGCCTTGCGCACGAAGCTCCACTTGAGGCCGGCAGGGAATCCAGCTCCGCCACGCCCTTGCAACCCAGAGGCTTTGATTTGGTTAATGACTTCTTCCGGATCCATTTCCAAAGCCATACCAAGTGCCTGATAGCCATCGTGGGCTATATAATCTTCGATGCTGTTGGGGTCGATTTGCCCCACGTTCTTGAGCACGATGCGGTTTTCAGCTGGCAACGATCCTTTGCGGGTATAGACCCAGGCAATGCGCCCAGAAAGATCATATGGCGGGGCTAACTTTTCCTCAACAATGCGTCCTTTGTAAAGATGCTCCTCAACAATCAAGGGCACATCTTGGGGCGTAACGGGACCATATATAACCGCTTCTGGGTAAATAATCACTAAAGGTAAAGCGAAACAGCGGCCTATATCCTCAATCAGCGAAAGTGAAACTTCGTCTTGTAATCCGTATCGATGCAATTCTTCGCGGAAGACTTGCTCGATGCGATCGGCACCTTGCTGAATGCTTAGTAGGTCATGAGATATTAAAACCATTGAGCGAATTATTTTCATGGTTTCTCCTAATCATACCGGCTGAGGATATGAGGAATTTGCTCAGGTTCCAGGTTGCCATAGAGGTCCGTATCTACGAGCATAACTGGTCCAATGCCGCATACACCTAAACAGCTGGTGGTGAGAAAAGTCCAGCGGTTATCTGAGGTGGTCTCTCCGGGTTCAATGTCCAAAGCCTTTTTTAGGGCTTCCATAATTTGCCTGCCGCCGACAACGTGGCAAGGGGCGCTTTCACAAAATTGGATTACATGCTTTCCGCGCGGTTGAGTGGAAAGCATACGATAAAACGTAGCCACGGATTGAATCTCAGAGCAAGGGAGTTGCATCCGAGCTGAAAGTTCTTTTACGACAACCGGGGAGATAAAACCTAATTCATCCATCACGGCTTTCAATATCGGGATCAATTCTGAGCGGGATGTACCATGGGATTCCACAATTGCAGTGATCGCCGCAATGGTATCCTCGTCCGCCCTAACCTGATTTTCCATTGGAACCTACTCCTTTCTTTAGGGCTAGAGCCTAATTGACAGTAATGGCATCGAAAGCGCAAAGTTGGTAACAAATGCCGCACCTAATACATAGGTCTGGGTCGATATGGTGCGTTTGTTTGCGCTCTCCCGTGATCGCGTTGACCGGGCAGTTGCGTGCACAGACCGTACAGCCTGTGCAGATGCCATCCATAATTTCGTATTTGATCAGTGCACGGCAAACATGCGCCGGGCACTGTTTCTCATAAATATGGGCTTCGTATTCATCTAAGAAATAGGTGAGCGTAGATAGCACGGGGTTGGGCGCACCTTGGCCGAGGCCACAGAGACTATTCTCTTTGATGTTGGCGCACAACATCTTCAATGTTTCGATGTCGCCATCCTGGCCCTTACCTGCACAAATGTCTTGCAGAATCTCCAAAATTCGGCGGGTGCCAACACGGCAGGGGACACACTTGCCACAGGATTCTTCCTGAATGAATTCCATAAAAAAGCGGGCAATATCCACCATGCAGGTGCCTTCGTCCATCACAATCATCCCGCCGGAGCCCATGATGGAACCTACCTGGCTAAGCGTTTCGTAGTCTACTGGCAGATCAAGCAGAGATTCTGGGATACATCCGCCCATGGGGCCGCCAGTTTGCACCGCTTTGAATTCCTTGTCCTCTTTGATGCCATTGCCTACATCATAAATAATCTCGCGCAAGGTGATGCCAAAGGGAACTTCGATCAGGCCGGTGTTTTTCACATCACCGGCTAAAGCAAAAGTTTTGGTTCCTTTGCTCTTTTCAGTGCCCATGCTGGCAAACCATTCCGCACCGTTCATAATGATTTGGGGCACGTTTGCGTAAGTTTCCACGTTGTTAATATTTGTGGGCTTGCCCCAGAGTCCTTTTTGCGCTGGAAATGGCGGCCTTACGCGCGGTTCGCCGCGCCCGCCTTCAATGGAAGCCATCAGTGCTGTTTCCTCACCGCAGACGAAAGCACCAGCTCCCATGCGCATTTCCAAGTCAAAGCTAAAGCCGGAGCCTAAGATGTTTTCCCCTAGCAAACCTAAATTGCGGGCTTGTTTCATCGCCAAATTCATTGTACCCACAGCGATGGGGTATTCCGCACGGCAGTAAACATAACCCTGGCTGGCGCCAATCGCATAGGCAGCAATGATCATGCCCTCAATTACTGAGTGGGGATCGCCTTCCAGCACACGCCGGTTCATGAAAGCACCTGGGTCGCCTTCATCAGCATTGCAAACGACGTATTTAATGTCCCCAGGCGCCTGTCTTGCAAAACGCCATTTGAGCCCAGTTGGGAAGCCGGCGCCACCGCGCCCGCGCAACTTAGCATCCAGCACTTCCTGAATGACTTCTTCTGGCGTCATCTCGGTGAGCACCTTGCCGAGCGCCATATAACCGTCGTTGGCAATGTAGTCTTCAATGTTGAGCGGATCAACGACACCCACATTGCGCAGTACCACGCGCACCTCTTTCGCTTTGGGGGCTGCCAGCTCTTCTTCAACAGGTCGGATAATTGGGGCGACATAGTCCTTTAGGATGCGCCCTTTTAGAAAATGCTCTTCGACTAATTTGGGTAGGATGGCTTTTTTCAGATTAATGTAGTGCGTTCCCTCCGGATAGACAACCATGTCTGGACCTTCTGTTTGGGGGTCTCCTAAGCGAGGGGTTTCCAATACACGCACTTCGTCGATGAGCCCTTGTTTAATCAACTCATCGTGGAGTGCGTCGATGATTTCGTATGCCCCTTTTTCCACACAAACCGGATCGACGGAGACCAGCACTGTAGATCTGTAAAAAGCCATTTTAGCCTTCCTAAATATGATTTAATTTTTTAAAATGCACTTTCGCGCTTTAAGTTAAATATTTACAAGGTACTTTTCAACAACTTTGCCATTTACCACATGTTGTTCCATGATGGTAGAAGCAATTTCCGGCGTGACCCGTCCATAAGTCACCATATCTGCGCCAGGCAAGACCACTTGCACGACCGGCTC
>DMCS01000098.1:9649-19647 GCA_003445715.1 Candidatus Mesolinea sp.
GCTTCTTCGCGCATTTTCTTGAGATCTTCAAGAGATTTGATTGTAGGCATTTCACTCTCCTTTTAATTCAATTCTAAGGCATTAATTCCACTAGAAAAAATTGAGCGAAGATAGCGGATCACCTCTGGGTTGCTCAGTGGCAAATCGCCCAATTCTTTTTTTAGACCTTGATCATCAAAATAAAACTCATTGCTATCTTTTCTAACCCTGAAAATCCAGTGCACTTCAGGCGTGCCGACTTCCAAAGATAAAAAAGTGTCCACTAAATCTCCGAGAGGCATACGGTCAATATGATTGAGCTGAAAGCGTACTTCGACTGTAGTGCCATTGCCTGCTTCGGAGTTGATAGAAAGGCAGCCGTTGCAAGCTTCAGCAGCTGCTTTGAGTAGAGGAATACCTAAGCCTACCTTCCGTTCAGTTCGGCTGGTTACAAAAGGGTCGGTCACCATTGTAATCATCTCTGGACTCATGCCTTTTCCGTTATCCGTAATCCTGACCAGTAATGTGTCGCTTTCTTTGTCTTCTTCTATCTCGATTTTTATCGTTGTTGCGCCAGCAGAGATACTATTAGCAGCAATGTCGAGAATGTGCAGGCTAATCTCTCTCAATGAGCTGCCTCATTCGCTTGAATTTCTTGGATGACTCTGGGAAATTTATTGGGTTGAACTTTACCTTTGATATTTTCATCCACAACAATTACCGGAGCCTGGCTGCAGGCACCCACACAGCGGCAAACCTCTAAGGTGATTAATCCATCCGGAGTAGTATTCCCCGGCTCGATTCCTAAAAGCTGCTTCGCTTTCTCGATGATTTGGTCAATCCCGCCAACATAACAAGCAGTGCCCAAGCAGAATTTAATTGTATGCTTACCTCGCGGCTCAGTGGTAAAGAAAGAGTAAAAGGATACAACACCATGCACCTTGCTCACGGGCACGCCTAGAGCTTGGGCAATATATGCTTGCATAGGTTTGGAGATAAACCCAATTTCTTGTTGGACCTGGTTGAGCACAACCATTGTGGCGCCGTCTTTGTGGGCATTTTGGGCAATGATTTCGTCAATAATACGCTTCTGCTGTGGGTTTTCGAGTGGGTTTCTGGTATTCGTGTTTTCCATAAAGCCTAACAGTCTCCTTACCGCCGCGATCGACCTAATGATTGTGAAAATAATCGCAATCAGTTTAATCCAGGAATGGGTTTGGGTCAACCCTTTAATTGATGAAGATAATAAAAGTATCAAAAAATAGAAATCAGACCTTCGCGGATGGCAGCAAGGCTGCTATCTTGCGCAGAAAACTCCAATTCTCCAAGGAAATCCTCTAGATAATGGACATCACCATTTTTGAGTAAGAAGTAATCAGCAAGCTGTGGGTATCTCTTTATGGCTGAATCCTTGCTAGCATTACGGGATATCTCTAAGAACTCGACCTCCAAATCTGGCGGGACGCAGCCCAAGCGCGGCAGCAAGCCAAAAGCTTCGCGGTTTACATGGGCGGGAATGAATAAACCGCCTAAATCGGTTACAAAGCGGCAAGCTTCTTGGATCGAAATCTGTACTGAGGTTAAGAGCATTCGTTCTTCGTGTGCTAAAACCTCACCGTTCCGATCGATAATTACTTGTGGTCCAAAAACCGCTTCGTTATTGATTCGGTTGGGCAAAAAGCGGTCCACAAGTTGTTGTAGGGCTTGGAGCTGATCGAGTGTATCGAAAATACACAAAGAGTGGATTTCTTCGCTGGTTTGCAGCTCCATTCCAGGTAGAGCTAAAAGTCCATACTCTTCAGCTACGGCGATGACAGGAGCTGCATTTTGACTGGCATTGTGGTCAGTGATGGCGATAAGATTGATTTCATGAAGTAGAGCAGCTTCGACAATTTGCTTGGGCAGCATGTCTCTTCCAGCACAAGGGGAAAGCACTGTGTGAACATGCAAATCAGCCCGGAAGCGTATCATAAAAATTCACTCATGCGGTTATTTGCTCGAATTCCCATCTGCCAAAGGCGGCCGACGACCTCGAAGCTGGGCAGAGGGGTAGATAATAGCGCAATTTGCATTTCATTGGCGCGTGCCAGCGTGGTTTCATCAGGCTGAGCGCCCTCTGTGATAATAATCGCGGGGATTTCCAGAAGCGTGGCTACCGCGACAATATTACTGTGGGCTAACAGGGTAACCCACACACAGCCGTTGGGCGCGCCAGCTACAACGCAGCTGAGCATATCAGAAACATAGCCTTGATATATATGCACTTGATTGAAGGCGGTGGCATTCGTAAGTACTCTGAGCTGCAGGCGTTCGATGACATCTTGAAGAATCATACTTAGTCCTTATCTTTTGGTGAGTGTTTTGGAGTTTTCAAGTAAAGCGTCATGTATAAATTTGTGCCGCGTTCAGGCGAGGAGGTTAGGCGCATCTCGTCCACGCATTGTTTGATATTGGAAAGCCCCATGCCTGCGCCAAACCCCATTCTACGTACCTCTTCGCTGGCAGTGGAATAGCCTGGCTGCATGGCAAGCTCGATATCTGGAATGCCGGGTCCATCGTCATAGGCTTCTAAAGTGATTTTATCCTGCTCGATCTCAACGCGTAATACGCCCCCATTATTCGTATGGATTATCAAGTTCATCTCGGCTTCGTAGGCAGCAATGCCGCATTGACGGGCAATCTGCGGTGAAGCGCCTAAGCGGCGCAAAGCCTTTTTGATGTTGTTAGAAGCTGCGCCGCCATGGGTAAAGTCATTCTTTTTCACATAATAGCGCAGGATCAGTGTGGTGTGATCGGAAACAATGTCCTCAAATAAATGCGATGCACGATAGCGAATCAGCTCCTCCATTTCGTAGTCACGCTGCAGAGCTTTAAGCAAGCCTATGGATATGTCACCCTTTGTAAGGATCCCTACCACCTTATCGTTTTCGTCCAATACTGGCAAACGTCCAACTTTAGTTTTAACAAATTGTTTCAAAGCTTCGATGAGCTGGTCTGTATTGCGCGCCGTGATGACGTTACGGGTCATATAATCAGCCACGGTTAAATCAATGCGGCCATCGCGTAGCGCACGGATCAGATCTTCAATGGAAAGGATGCCGAGAAGTTCTCCTTCCACTGTTACTGGTGCGCCGGAAATGCGGTTTTTCTTGAAAATATCTAATGCATCTCGCATGGTCAGCTCTGGCGTCAGCGTGATTAAGTTTTTACTCATCACCTCGTCAGCAGTGAGCTTGTAAGCGAGCTCTTCGACACGAGTGATTTTTGCTGCGTCAGCATCGGTGATGTTAGCGTTATCAAAACTCATGGTTGTATTATTCTCTATCGAACGCGTGGGTGATTTCCGACTCGAAGCTGGGAAGGTTTGCGCGCATCAGCCGGCCGCTGATTTCGTACACGCCGAGCTTGGAGCTAATTATCGGAATTTTCTCGTCGATAGAGAGTTGTATCGTCTCCGGTGACAGCGATTTTCCACGCGCGAAAATGATTGCGCGCACGTCCGCAATCATTGCTGTGCGCACGACCTGTGGGTTGGTTAGACCTGTGATGAGCAGTGACTCCGGCATTATTGAAGCCAACACATCGCTCATCAAGTCGCCAGCAAAACCGCCTTTTATTTCTAATTGTGGGTTTGCATTAGGGGTGAGGAGCTTGCCTTCTACGATCTGGATTACTTCACTAAGAATCATGTTTTACATCCTTTATTCAATCCGCTTTAATCTATTTTATCCTGGTTTCAGAAAAGAAGGTTATAGAAATTCTGCGTTTTCAGCGTCGAACAGGTAAACCTAGTCAGTAAAAATTAGTTGTACATATGTTGTAAGAATGGTCTAAGTACATATATTTACATTTTTTATGCTTTTCTGATGTTTTGCGGGTATTTTAGAGTAAACTTATGACCTATAAACAAAATGCATTTTCAAGCCTTTGGGAATCTTGGCAAAAAGTTAAGCGATGCGCGTGGTTAAGTACCCGCAGGGTAAAATTGCGAAGTGCTGCAGTAGTGTAGAGGAGTGCAGGAACACAAAAGATATTAGAGTTGCACCTAGGAGGAATAAATATGCTAAAGAACAAAGAAGTGTCTGTCATTACCGGGAGCGCCGCACAAGTTCCAAAGGAAACTGCTGAGGCATTAGGAATAGACATCCTTCCATTGTTGATCTATGTTGATGGGAAAGAATATCACGATGGTATCGACATTTCCCCTGGGGAACTCTATCAGAGGATGCGATTGAACCAGATGGAGGTAAAGACAGCTGCTCCGACCGTCGGGCAATACTATCAAGCTTTTAAAAATTCCATCGAAGGTGGAGCGAAAGAAATATTATGTGTCACACTCAGCAGCAAACTCAGCGCTGATTATAGTTCAGCAAAAAACGCAGCAAATTTGGTAAAAACGGAAAATCCTGAAAGCAAAATTTTCGTCTTTGACAGCCATCGAGCGGCAGTTCCCCAGGGTCTCTTAACTATTGAGGCAGCGGAGAGGCTCAACGCCGGGCAGCCAATGGAAGATGTGCTTACATATCTGGAAAACGCATGGCAAAAATCCTCCCTCGTTGCCGCATTGGATACATTGGAATACCTCAATAAGGGGGGACGGATTGGCCAAGCCGCAATTTATGTTGGCAGTGCGCTGCAAATTTTACCAATTCTTTATCTCAATGATGAGGGCATTGTAGCCCCTGCAGCGATATTGCGCGGGAAAAACAAAATTATTCCTACATTGGTTTCCCAACTTAAGAATCGAACCGAGGGTTATAAGAAAATTCGGCTTGCTGTGATGCATGCTGATGCTTTGGAACGAGCAGAGGAGCTGAAAGAAGCAATTCAAGAAGCTTTTCCATTAAATGATATTCCGATCGACGAATTCACACCCGTCATGGGTGCGCATGCCGGCCCTGGACTCCTTGGGTTGGGCTATCTCTATGAATGATTGATATAAGGATCGTACAATCTTGCTTTACATTTTAGAACTATTTCTTACGAATTGTGTTTTATTGTTAGAATTAGATATGCAAAAGAAGATTTAATATGACAGCCTAAATAATTACTCGTGGAGGAAAGAGAATGTTTGGAGAAGCTGTGGTGGTTACCGGAAGTGTGGCTCAGGTCCCCAAAGGTGTTGCCGAAACTTTGGGAATTGAAGTGCTTCCTTTGATAATATCCGTCAATGGAGAAGAATTTCGGGATCAGGTCACGATTTTCGCTGGCCAGCTTTATAAGAGAATGCGTGTCGAACAGTTGGAGGTAAAAACTGCAGCGCCCACCGTAGGTGAGTATTACGAGGCTTTTAAGCGAATCCGAGAGAAAGACATTCATCAGATTATCTGCAATCCGACCTCTACGAATTTAAGTTCTGACTACAGTGCCGCCGTCAATGCAGCCAACATTTTCATGGCTGATTATCCTGATGTCAAAATTTGTGTCCTCGATAGCCGGCGTGTAGCCGTCACACAAGGCTTGCTTTGTATTGAGGCAGCTCAAAAACTAAAAGATGGCGTTCCTTTTGAAGAAGTTGTAGAATATTGCAAGACTGAATGGCGCAAAACTGGTCTTTTTGCTGCGGTGGAAACATTAAAATATTTAGCCCAAGGCGGCAGAATTGGAAAAGCTGCCTCGCTGCTGGGCAATTCACTTCATATTATGCCCATCCTTTCTGTGGTAAATGACGAAGGTGTTGCCGCCCCTGCAGCGGTATTGCGCAGAAAGGATAAAATCGTCCCGACCTTAGTTTCACTCGTCAAGAAATATACCGACGGCTATAGCAAACTTCGCTTAGGTGTTACACACGCGGATAATCTGGAAGGTGCAGAAGCTTTGCGAGAAGCCCTCTTAGCTGAGTTTCCAGGAAAAGAAATTCTCATTGACGATTTCACACCAGTGATGGGTGCTCACACTGGTCCCGGATTATTGGCTGTAGGTTATCTTTATGAATAACACTCATTTCGAGGCGACGGATGATACTTAACCCACTTTTCTTGCGAACAACTGTCACTTTAATTCTCCTGGTTGTTTTTGCCTACCTCTTAGGCTCGATTCCATCTGGCTACCTGGCGGGGAAATGGCTCAAAGGCATCGATTTACGTGAATTTGGCAGCGGCACGGTCAGTGGCTCGATGGTTTGGGAGCATGTGGCTAAATGGGCTGTGTTTCCCGTCGGGTTATTTGATATTTTCAAGGGCGCGCTGCCGACCTGGCTTAGCTTGCGTGCGGGCTTGAGCCCTCAAGCGGCTACCGTGGTCGGTCTGGCAGCGGTAGTGGGGCATAACTGGCCTATTTACTTGAATTTCCAGGGTGGCAGAGGAATGAGCCCTTTCTTAGGGGAACTGTTCGTTCTTTTCCCATTGGGGATGTTAATTCTTTTGGTCGGCTTGGGAATCGGCAATCGCTTGAGGTCAGCAGCAGTGCCGCTATTCACGGTAATTTTGCTCCCTGTCTTTGCTAGGATGCTAAATGGTCCGGACTATGTGGTCTGGCTTGCGCTTGGAATGACGGTCATCACCGTAGTCAAGCGCTTAGAGGCAAACCGCCGGCCTTTACCTGAAGATCCGCAGGAGCGCCGTGAAGTCATCTTGCGGCGTATATTCTTAGACCGAGATATTCAAGATTTCGAGGAATGGATTCGCCGAGAGCCTGCATCTCCGAATAATAAAGTCAATAGTTAAACCGAAAAAGAGTGAAGCTTATGTAAATAAAACCACCCGCTATGCGGGTGGGGACAAAGGGTTATACCCGAACCAATTCACCTTTCTGGATAGAATGTGATTGTTCAAGCCACAGACTAAAAAGGAAAGGTGAATTGTATGGCAAACAAAAGCGATAGTCTGGCACACACAAAGTGGATGTGCAAATATCACATAGTGTTCTCCCCGAAGTATAGGCGAAAAGCAATCTACAATCAAATCAGGACAGACATAGGAGAGATACTACGGACACTATGTCAATACAAAGGGATAGAGACACACGAAGGGCACCTGATGCCAGACCATGCGCATCTCCTGATAAGCATACCGCCGAAATACAGTGTGTCGAGTGTGATGGTGTACTTGAAAGGGAAGAGTGCGCTGGTTAAATTTTCAACTTTGATCATAACGAACTCCTCTAAAAGTGTTCCTGCTTAAGTTGATCGTCAAATTATCATATCCGAATGATTATTTGGTAGATTAGGTTAAGCATGATATTCAAAGCAAACTCTCATCTTTTCCAGCCAAAAATTTTACTACGGCTAATTTGCGGTGCTGGTTTAAGGCATGTATACGAACTATGCAAATTCTGCTAAGGTAGCGCTCTTGCCGAATTAAAGAGTCGCTGCAGCGCCGTCTTTACGTATGATGCGCAGCAGCGCAATTTTAGTAGGGTGGTTAAAGGGGGAAGGATCTGCAGGTGGTTGGTCAATAACGGTTTGTGGAAAACCGGTAATATCTTCTGGCACAGGGATGAGCTGCTCAGGCTGCACGAAGCCGGTAGCTTGCAGCTCCTCCAAGGTTTGCATCACCGCGCTCCCAGGGAGATAAAGTGCATTATTGATGACGATGAGCAAGCCATTGTGGGCGACCAGCGGGCGCACTTTATTGATTAGCCTTTGCCAATTGTGCAATAAATCGACAGTTCCCTGTGGCGTACTAGAATAAAGCGGCGGATCCAGAATTACACCATCGAAAAGCGCATTCCGCTGCTTGAAATGCGCCACTGCCTTGAAGAAGTCCATGGGCAGTATTTCCATACTTCCGGAAAGGGTATTGCGCTGGTAGGATCGCTGTGCCAACGCGAGTGCCGTCTTGTTCAGGTCAGTTTGAACGACATAACGAGCTCCGCCTGCCAAAGCGGCGATGCCTAACGTGCCTGTATAAGCAAAGCAGTTGAGCACACTCTTGCCAGCCATATTTTGGATCAAATACGTGCGCAAGTTACGCGTGTCCAAGTAAAAACTGTTATCCTGGTTGAGCGTTAGGTTGAGCGCATAATGCACACCGTGCTCCTCGATTTCAGTAGCAGGCTGGCTGCCGAAGAAAATAATTCCCCGCCGTAAAGCTGGTTCAGCAGCGTGCCGGCGCTTGAGCAACCCACAAGTGAGCCAAGGCAACGCTTGGCGGTAAAAGTCAAAAACTAATGGTTGGCAAGCTTCCAATGAATCTGGCGGGCGCGCGTGGTTTGCTACCAGCAGCGTGCTGCTAAAAAGATCGACCACCAAACCCGGGCAGCCTTCATAAAATCCATTGAACAGGCGCAAAGCTTGTGTATGTTCTGGTGTGATCAACGATTGCCGTGCTGCGAGCGCCTCAGACAATCGTTGGAAAAGCATTTCTTTGGAAAATGCCTGTCGGTTGAAAGTTTCTGCTTCGGTGTTCATTTGGTAGAATACTCTGAGTCATAATCATAACATTCGATAGGTGAAATTATGGTCGCTTTTCTTGAGCGTTTTCCTCCGATTATTCAGGCGCTATGGGGGACAGGGTTTACTTATTTGATGACCGCCCTAGGCGCTTTGGGTGTTTTCTTGGGCAGGGAGCTGGATGAACGCGTGCTCAATGGTATGATGGGTTTTGCTGCTGGTGTCATGATCGCTGCCAGTTATTTCTCGCTCTTAGCACCCGCGATTGACCTTTCGGCTGATCTCCCTGGACCAATTTGGTTGCCGGCGGTAGGCGGATTCTTGTTGGGGGGTGGCTTTCTATGGGCAGTAGATAAGCTTTTGCCACACCTACACATCGGGGATGACCAACCCGAGGGCTTACGCACCACTTGGCAGCGCAATATTCTGCTGGTTTTTGCTATTACCTTGCATAATATCCCGGAAGGATTGGCGGTGGGCGTTGCTTTTGGCGCAGCCAACGCCGGCTTGAGCGGTGCTTCGCTAAACTCCGCGATTGCGCTTGCTTTGGGTATCGGCATTCAAAACTTCCCTGAAGGCTTGGCGGTTTCTATGCCCTTACGCGGCGGAGGTATCTCTAAAGGAAGAGCTTTTTTCTGGGGGCAGCTCTCGGGCTTGGTGGAACCCATTGCCGCGCTGATTGGCGTAGTTGCAACACTTACGATGCAAAATCTTCTGCCCTATGCCTTGGCATTTGCTGCCGGCGCAATGATTTACGTCGTGGCTGAAGAGCTTATCCCTGAGGCAAAGATAAGCTCTAGTGACCATTCTGATATCCCCACCATCGGGGTAATGCTTGGCTTTGCAATTATGATGCTGCTGGATGTGGCTTTAGGGTAAGCAGTTCTTAGGGTTTCATCCACACCTGATAGAGAGACAGGCGCTGATTTTTCCCATCGGAGTAAAATTCGGAGCGCAGGCTTAAGCCAGCTGCTTGCCCTAAAGCTAATAATTCCCCTGAAGTAAAAACATGCACGTAGCGTTGTGCAGGCTGCGCATGTGCCGGTCCGGCGCGCCAATCGAGCAAGACGTCGCCCGGCTCTAACTGCTTTGAGTCGATTCCCACCGATTCCCAAGGCAGGATGCGTGCTGTGAGCGTTGGGCTCTGGAAAACTTGCCAAGCCGAGAGCATCATTTGACCTCCAGAGCGCAGAAGCAGCGCACTTTGTGTAAAAATAGCTTGCTGAAGCGCCTTGCCAGGCAGATGCTGTAAAACAGCAAAGCATGTGACGAGATCAAATGAACCGGGCTCTAATGCTTCTGCCCAATGCGGTGAAGCTAGATCGGTAGCTTGAAAGCGAATCTGTGCCTTAGTATTCAACCCAACCACAGCCTGTTGTGCTTCTTGGATGAACGCACTGGATCCATCAATTCCTAAGTAATCACCTTCAAAGCCGGCTCGGGCTAAAGCCAGAGCAAAATTGCCATTCCCGCAGCCCAAATCTAATAGCTTTGCATCTAATGGAATGGAGGAAATTAATCGGCGCACGCCCGGCTGAATATTACGCCTCGTTTTGGAGAATGTGCTGGCATTCCGCTCATAAAATTCATGGTTAATTTCCAAGAGCACTTTTTGCGTTTGGCTATCCATAAGCTGAGTATATCAGCTTCGGCAAGCGGGTGTTATGGCTAATTAGAAATGTCCTAA
>DMCS01000009.1 GCA_003445715.1 Candidatus Mesolinea sp.
CTTTACCCATTTTCAACACCCTCACACCAGTGTATGTTTGCCTCTCATGTTAGAATCAACCATCATGCAGTCAAAAACGCGTGTGCGTTTCCTCCAATTAGCTTGTGCGGCTTTAGCGTTTTTCTTTTTGGCTAGCGCCTGCTCGCCGGACAGCCGGCTGCCTCAGCTGACTCCAGCGGCAGTGCCCTCGATTACCGCCACGCCCAACCTCATCCAGCGGCAGACAATGGCAGCAGCCAACGCCACCCCCACACCTATTCCTTCACCAACCCCCTGGCCGGTCGCAACTGCAACTCCATCATCCATTCTTATCAAAGACTTAGCTGCAGAGGGTCTCAATCCGCTCACTGGCCTTCCAGCTGACGACGAAAACCTGCTTCAACAGCGCCCAGTGCTCGTGAAGATCGCCAACTGGCCGCAAGGCTTGCGCCCCGCCGCCGGCTTGAACCAAGCTGACCTCGTCTTTGAGTACTACATCGGCGCTCAGACGAACCACTTCCTGGCTGTTTATCATGGGCAGGATAGTGAACAGGTTGGCCCGCTTGCGCCAGCGCGTATGGTGGATGCGCGCCTGAGCGAACACTACCAGGGCGTTTTAGCCTACGCCAGCGCCGATAATACGGTTGAACAAGTGCTAAGCGAAGTGCTGCCAGGGCGGTCCTTCGTGCGCGGATTTACCTCTTGCCCAGCCATGTGCAACCTTTCGGACGCTGGCAGCGAAAACACTTACGTCAACACCGGCGCTTTGCGGGAGCTTCATCAGGCAGAAAATCCCGATGGTAACGATGTCAATCTCTCAGGGTTAAGCTTTGCAAGCCGCGTATCCCAATGGGATGCCGAGGCACAGCAGCTCAGTTACCTCTATGCGGACTTTTCGGTGATGCAATGGGATTATGACTCCCAAAGCCGCCAATATCAACTTTCTCAGGATTACGCTGACCCCGATGGCACTATTCGCATCGCGCCATCCAACGACCGCGTAGATGGCATACGAATTGCCTTTGACAATGTTGTGATTCTGTTTGCCAGCTATTTTGAATACGGTCCAACGCGCTATGATATAGATTTCCGCGAGGGTGACCCGCACCAGCCGGCATTAGTTTTCCGGGATGGAAAGCTGCTCTATGGCACCTGGATGGCTCCCGATCCTTTCAGTCCTATCCAGCTTTTTGACACATACGGGCAGCCGCTCGCGCTCAAGCCCGGGCGCACGTGGATTGTCTTTACCGGCACCAAGAGCCCCACAAGTGAAGTGGAACCCGGCATTTGGGAGATCACCTTTTCACTAAATTAGTCTGTTTTAGGCTGTCTCCGGCAGTGGCGGCGCAGCAAAGCGCATTGCGCGCAAGCCGTTTAGCGTCACCACGAGCGTGATGCCAATATCCGCAAGTACCGCCATCCAAAGCGGCGTTAGTCCAAGCAGGGCAAACACAGCCACGCTAAATTTCACACCTAAGCTAATCAGGATATTCTGCCGAATGAGCTTGTTGGTGTAACGCGAAAGGTCCACGGCAAAGGGCAGCTTGCGCAAGTCGTCATTCATCAAAACGACATCTGCTGTCTCCAGCACATGCGCATTGCCAGCTCCACCCATGCCAATGCCCACATCAGCGCTGGCTATTGCTGGGCTGTCGTTGCTGCCGTCGCCAATCATACAGGCGGGGCCAATTTTCTCGCGCAGCTCAGCTAAAAGCTGCCACTTTTGCTCGGGCAGCAAGCCGGCATGCACCTCATCCAATCCAAGCTCCTCGGATACGCGCTCGGCTACCTCAGGGTTATCTCCGGTCAGCATCACTGTATAGAAGCCACGGTCTTTGAGTGCCCGAATAACTTGCGGAGCTTCCGGGCGGAGGGTATCCTGCGCACCCATAAAGCCGCGCACACGATCGCCATCACACACCAACATAGTCGTCTGCCCATTATTTTCCGCTGTAATGGTCTCCTTGAGCAGCTGCGAGGGCACGCGATGCTCTGCTTCGAATAGGCTGCGGCTGCCGACGGTAGCCAGCTTGCCATTCACATAACCCACCTGCCCCTGACCGCTGCGTGCGGTTACAGCTTCTGCTGGAGCATACCGTTCGAGCACGTGTCGTTTCAGGGCTTCTTCCGTTACGGCTTGTCCCAAAGGATGATTGCTATAGCGCTCAAGGGAGCTGGCCAGTGCGACGAGGTCATTGCAGGGCTCGCAATCAGGCGTCCCTTGGCAGTCCACTGCCTTGACCGTGGCGATCATGGGTCTGCCAAGGGTCAGGGTACCGGTCTTATCAAAGGCAATCAACTTAGCCTGGCTGAGGTTTTCCAGGTATACACCGCCCTTGAAAACCACACCTTCACGGGCGGCACGCGTCAGCCCGCTAATGATGGTAATCGGCGTGCTGATCACCAAAGCGCACGGGCAGCCAATCATCAACAAGGAAAGCGCACGATGCAGCCAGCCATAAGAGGTGGCTGTATTCATCAGGGGCTGGGCGAAAAACAACGGAGGCACAACCGCCACGAGCAATGCGACCAGCACAACGATCGGTGTATACACGCTGGCGAAGCGGTCGATAAATTTTTCCTGTTTGGCTTTTACGGATTGCGCTTCGGTTACGAGGTTAATGATGCGCTGAATGGTGGTATCCTCTGCGCGCGCCGTCACGCGCACTTTGAGCACGCCCTGTCCATTGACCGTACCTGAAAGTACCTGGTCGCCAGCAACTTTAGCAATCAGCCGGCTTTCGCCAGTCACTGGCGCCTGATTCACCTCGCTTGTTCCTTCCAGGATCACGCCATCCATGGGGAAGCGCTCTCCAGCCTTTACCAATATCGCATCGCCAATTTGCAGCGTTTCGATCGGCACAATCTCTTCGCTTCCCTCGGTTAGTTTCAACGCTTGACGCGGCGCCAGGTCGGCAAAAGCCGCTAGGACCGCACGGGCATGGTCATTGGTATAATCTTCCATTGCCTCGGAGATGTTAAACAGCACAAGCATGATCAGGGCTTCTTGCGTTTCGTTAATCAACACCGCACCGATAACAGCCAGCGCCATGAGCAGGTTGATTGTAATTTTGTGCTCCAGCACCAAGCTCTGTACGCCGCGGCGCATCATCGGGAAGCCAGCGGCTACCGCAAAAATCAGCTGAATGCCAATGCGCACGCTATTCGAGACGCCCTGCCCGGCAAGCAGCAATGAAATGCCCAGCAGGACCAAACCCGGCAGCGTGAGCCGTAGGTCAGGCTTGCCCTTTAAGGTCTTCCAAAAACCCTTAAAGCTCAAACCGGTTTCGAGGGGTTCCTCAGGCTCATCCGCCAGGTCAAAACCTAGCTGGTGCAGGTGGGTGGAAATGACTTCAGGAGTAACCTCTCCAACGACAGTTAATGTCCCTTGGGTAAAATTCAAATCGGCTTTTTCGACATCCGGCAGTTTCTCCAGGTCAACTTTGATGACGCTGGCGCAGTCGGCGCAGTCCAAACCTTTAACATGGTAAACCTGCGTCTGCATTAGCGTTCCTCCGCCACTGATTCCATGTGCTTGCCATGGGCATAAGCCTGCATGAAGAGATCCTCGATATGCTCATCATCGATGTGATAGATGATTTGCTGGCCCTCGCGCCTCGCAGAAACAAAGCGCAAGTGCCGCAGCAGCCGCAGCTGATGCGAGACTGCACTCTGGCTGATCTGCACACGCTCAGCTAGCTCGGAAACGCAAGCGTCCCCTTGCAGCAGAACCGCCAAAATCTTCAGGCGCGTCGGATCAGCCAAACCTTTAAATGTGGTTGCCATGCGCTCTGCATCTTCAAATGATAGATTTGGGTTTACTTCTTCTTTTACCATCATAGCAACGCCTTTATTTGATTATATGAGCAATTGCTCATATTATAGCCTTTGTGCGTATAATGTCAAGGGGAACAGGCAAATTTAATAGCAATCTGAGGGCAGTTTTCTCACTGAGAGGCGATATAGCGCAGCAAAGCCGCCGTCAGGCGCGCATCATCGATGGCGTGGTGTGAGCTACCCAGATCCAGCTGGCAGACACGCCCAGCGAACTCCAATTTATGTGCCTTGAAACCGTTGTAACGCGGGTTCCACTCGCCATAGTAAGCCGCAAACAGCTTCATCATGCAAAAAGCTTGATCGTCTTGCAAGGTCCAGGGGATGTTGTTGGCAAGATTGGATTGCTTCAGCAGGCGCATATCGAACTCAGCGTTGTAAATGCCGATGACTCGCTGCCGCAGGATGGGTTCGACCTCCCGCCAAACTACCGGCCAGGGGTCCGCTGTAGCGACCATTTCGTCCGTAATCTCATTCACCGCGCTGGATTCAGGCGGAATGGGCCTGCCTGGGTTGACCAGCTTGTCATAAAGTGCGTTGCCGTCTCGATCGACGATGCCCACTTCAATAATGACATCATTCTGACCGGTTCCTGTCGTTTCCGTATCTAGAAATAGCGGGTCCAGCGCCAGTACCTGGCGGGCGCGCTCGATAACTTTAGGGTTGGCAACAGGGTAAGACATTCATTTCCTCCATCAGAAACTGGGGTAAATATACCATTTTATGGTGCACCATGACCGGTATGGTTACCCATTTCGCTCTAGCTGCTCGCGTGCCTGCTGCCAGATAGAGTCAAACATGGTGGCGCTCAGCCGGCCAGTTTGTGTGTTCTGACGGCTGGGATGATAAGAGCACAACAGCCAGGGGAGTCCATTCCCAAGTTTATAGAAAGCACCATGGTGGAAGGTTAGTTCTTTTTTATTGATGCCCGAAAAAGCCGGTAATTCTAAAACCCCATCAAACGCTACCCGGCCAAGCGCCACGATACCGCGCAAGTTTGGCAGGCAAGCCATCTCTTCCGCTAACCAAGGCAGGCAATTGCGCATTTCGTCCCTGGTGGGCTTATTCTGCGGCGGGGCGCACCGGCAAATAGCACTGATAAACACATCCCGCAGCTCAATCCCATCTCCACGCGCTGCCGTCCTTGGGCGGTTAGCAAAGCCGGCGCGGAAGAGCGCTGGGTAGAGGAAGTCCCCAGAAGCATCGCCGGTAAACATCTGCCCGGTGCGGTTAGAGCCATGCGCCCCAGGGGCAAGCCCGACCACAAGCAAGCGCGCTGCAGGGTCTCCAAACCCAGGTACTGGTTTGCCCCAATATTCCCAATCTTGGTAAGCTTTGCGCTTGGCAGCCGCCACTTGCTTACGCCACGCCACCAAGCGTGGGCATTTACGGCAGAGGATCAATTTGGATTCTAAATCTTGCAACACTGGGGTATTGCTTAGGAATTCAGTTGGTTCCATAGCAGCAATTATAGCCAATGAATTAGGGTTGTTGAGGAAATAAAAGCGGCTGCCCGAAAATGAGCAGCCGCCAAGAGGTTCTAAGAGAAAAATTAATGCGCAGCCAGAGCAGACCAACCGGCATATTCAGCCGTATCATCCAGCTCGGCTTCGATGCGCAACAGCTGATTATATTTTGCCACGCGGTCAGAGCGCGCTAGCGCTCCGGTTTTAATCTGGCCCATATTCATTGCCACAGCCAAGTCGGCAATTGTGGTGTCTTCGGTCTCGCCAGAGCGGTGTGAGCAAACTGCCCGCCAGCCATGGGTTTGCACCATCGTTACTGCCTGCATGGTCTCAGTGAGCGTGCCAATCTGGTTAAGCTTGACCAGCAGGGCATTGCAAGCCTTTTCTTCGATGGCACGTGCCACACGCTCTGGGTTGGTCACGAGCAAGTCATCGCCCACAATCTGGAGACGATTCCCCACCTTCGCTGTGAAGTTCTTCCAACCATCCCAATCATCCTGAGCAAAGCCATCTTCGAGCGAGACAATCGGGTACTTGTTTACCCAATCCAACCAGAAGTCAACCATTTGGTCACTGGTAAGCATCTTGCCTTCCTTGCGCAGGTTATAGAGCCGAGTTTCTTCATCGAATAGCTCTGAGGCTGCAGGGTCCAACGCAATGCAAACATCTTCGCCGGGTTTCAAACCAGCTTTGGCGATGGCTTCAAGGATCAACTCTATCGCTTCCTCATTTGCCTTGAGTGCTGGCGCAAAACCGCCCTCATCTCCGACCAGCGTGGTATAGCCCTTGGATTTGAGCACAGTTTTGAGGGCTTGATAAATTTCGGAGCCCCAGCGTAAGGCCTCGGCGAAGGTGGGTGCACCCAGCGGCATAGCCATAAACTCCTGAAAGTCAGTTGATTGCCAATTCGTATGTGCACCGCCATTGAGAATGTTCATCATTGGGACAGGTAAAACATGCGCGTATACCCCGCCCAAATAACGGTAAAGCGGCAGGTCAAGCGAGGCAGCTGCCGCCTTGGCGACTGCCAAGCTTGTGCCTAAGATGGCGTTAGCCCCAAGTGCAGATTTATTGGGGGTACCATCAAGATCAAGCAGCAACATATCGATAGCTTTCTGCTCCGTGGCATCCCACCCGATGAGTTCATCAGCAATCTCATCGTTGACATGCTCGACCGCATCCAGCACGCCTTTGCCGCCATAGCGCTTCTTGTCGCCATCGCGCAGTTCCAAAGCTTCATGCACGCCGGTCGAAGCCCCAGAGGGCACAATCGCGCGGCCATGGCTGCCATCAGCTAAAACGACATCCACTTCAACGGTGGGGTTGCCACGTGAATCCAATACTTCCATGGCATTGATAAATTCAATCGTCGAAAACATGGTTTATATCCTTTCTTTCCTTTTGATAAAATCACGTTAATTATAATTCAAAAGTGGGCATTTCCCCGCAGCTTGCTGCGAAAAACAGAGTAAGATAGGTAAATGAGCGAGACCCCGAGGAAGAGCCACAATGTATCGATTTTGATGAATCATGACGAACAACTTAAGTTTTAGTGAGAAAAAGGATAAACCAGATAGTGGCTGTCCCAAAAGAACGAAA
>DMCS01000112.1:0-2425 GCA_003445715.1 Candidatus Mesolinea sp.
CGAACGGGATTCGGAGCTGGGAGAGGGCAGGGTGAGGGCAGATTGAAATTCTTAACTTTGAAAAATTTGGATTTAATCGATTAACCAATGTTTTTCAACACCCTCTTGCAAAATTATTTTTAAACACAGTCTATAATACGGTATACTTGAGCGGTAAAACATATTTATCGGAGGAAAATGTGGATCCCATCTTAACCGGTTTGCTTAAACCCAAAAGCATCGCAATTATCGGTGCCTCGACGAACCCAAATAAAATTGGTTATAAAGTCGTGTTAAATCTATTAGAAAGTCAATATAAAGGCGGTATTTATCCAGTCAACCCATCAGCCCAAGAAATTCTGGGTTTAAAGTGTTACCCCACTGTGAATGATATCCCCTATGTGGTAGATGCTGCCGTTATCACCGTTCCCGCCAAGGGTGTGCTGGAAGTTACCAAGCAATGCGGCGAAAAAGGTGTAAAAGGCATGATTGTTATTACGTCGGGCTTTAGCGAAGTTGGCGATGTGGAGCTTGAACGCGAAATCGTCAGAGTGGCAAGATCTTATGGAATGCGCGTCCTCGGTCCAAATATCGTGGGCACGCTTTCAAACTCCGATCACTTGAATGCTTCCTTTGCGCCATTCCTGCCTTTGCCTGGTAAGGCATCGCTCGTTTCGCAAAGTGGCGCTTTGCTCATCGCCATGGATGCAGCTACCTACACCCGCCGTGTCGGTTTTGATAAGATGATCTCCATCGGTAATATGTCCGATGTCGACTTCTCCGAACTGATCCGCTATCTATCCGAAGATCCCGATACGAACTGTATCACCCTATATGTTGAAGGTCTTCACAATGGCCGTGAGTTTATGGATGCTGCCCGTGCCTGTAAGAAACCTATCATTATGCTGAAAGCCGGTGTCTCGGAGCATGGTGCCGCTGCAGCTGCCTCACATACGGGCTCCTTAGCCGGTACAGCCAAAGTCTATAGCGCCGCAATGGAACAAGCTGGCATCACCCAAGCCACCGATTTGAACGACCTTTTCGATAGCACCTTAGCGCTTTCCCTCCAGCCAACGATGAAAGGCGACAACCTCTTGATTCTGACTAACGGTGGTGGTGTAGGCGTCTTGGCAACAGATGCAGCTGAAAAATACGGTCTACCGCTCAAATTTGCGCCAGCCGAAGTGCAGGAAGAAATGAAAAAGCACATGCCTGATTTTGGCTCCGCCAAAAACCCAGTAGATATGACTGGTATGGCTGGCATCGACTGGTATTACGAGACCACTAAGAGTGCTTTTGCCTACCCATGGGTCGATGGCTTGGTTGTACTCTACTGCCAGACAGCCATTACCAATCCCGCCGAGATCGCTGAAGCCATCCACCGCGGCATCAAAGACGCTGGCGTGACCGATAAACCGGTAACGATTTCCTTCGTCGGTGGCGAAGAATGCGATAAAGCTATGGCATGGTTAGTTGAACAAGGGCTGCCGGCTTATAATGCACCCGACTTAGCTGTGAAGTCCATCGTCAACTTGCGTAAACAGGAACTCAATTCTGAATTCAACAATAATAGTTCTTACGTCCCAGCTAATATTGAACGAGACAAAGCTCGTGCCATCATTGCTGCTGCACGTAAGAACGGTCGAGAAGTTTTGACTGAAATCGAAGCCAAGCAGGTTTTCAAGTGTTATGGTTTGCCAGTAACTGCGATTGATATGGCAACGACTGAAGAGGAAGCGGTTGAATATGCCCAAAAGATTGGCTTCCCAATCGTAATGAAGATCGTATCCGCGGATATCTTACACAAATCAGATGCCGGCGGGGTGAAAGTCAATATCAAAAACGTGGAACAGGTTCGCGAAGCATATCGCACCATTCTCGAAAATGCCCGTAATTACAAACCCGATGCCCTCATCGAGGGTGTGGCAGTGCAAGAGATGGCACCTTGGGCGACCGAGGTAATTATCGGCTCGATCAACGATAAAACTTTCGGACCAACGGTCATGTTTGGCTTAGGCGGCATCTTTGTAGAAGTTTTAAAGGATGTTGTCTTCCGCGTCGCTCCAATTTCGGTTGAAGAAGCCCTGCGCATGCAAAACGAAATTCGCAGCGCAGCCATTTTGGATGGCACGCGTGGTGAACTGCCACGGGATAAAAAAGCATTAGCCAACGTTTTAGCAGCGTATGCATATATGGTGGATGATCTCCAGGACGAGATCGCCGAATCCGACGCAAACCCCGTGATTATGTATGCCGCCGGCGAAGGTGTAAAAGTTGTTGATGCCCGCATCATCCTGACAAAGAAATAAGCACCAACAGAAAAAAGACAAAATCGGCCACTGTTGGTAAAATCAAGAGTGGCCTTTTTTATGCAATCATTCGCAAGAAAGTTGAGGTAATCGATGGCAAAAATTAAAAAGAGTTTTTTAATTGATATGGATGGCGT
>DMCS01000112.1:2637-4689 GCA_003445715.1 Candidatus Mesolinea sp.
TATACGTCTGCACTCGCCACGGCTACATTCCTTGAAAAACAACACCCTGAAGGAACGGCTTTTGTTATTGGCGAACTTGGCTTAAGCGAAGCACTGCACAAAATCGGGTATGTCCAAACGACGATTGACCCAGAATTCGTTGTGCTCGGAGAAACTTTTGCCTACAACATTGAGCAAATTACGAAGGCTATTCGCTTGGTCAAGGCTGGTGCACGCTTTGTGGCTACCAACCCCGATCCTATTGGCAACTCTGAAGAGGGCATCGAGCCAGCTTGCGGTGCTATGGCAGCGTTGATTGAACGCGCGACAGATATATCCCCATTCTTTGTGGGTAAACCCAACCCGTTGATGATGCGCTCAGCCTTGAATTATTTAGATGTCCACTCCGAAGATACCATCATGATTGGCGACCGTATGGATACTGATGTCCTTTCGGGTATCTCATCAGGTTTAGACACTGCCTTAGTACTTTCTGGAGTAACGGCGCGGGAAGATGTAGGGCGTTATCCTTACCGTCCACGTTGGATATTTGAATCAGTCGCCGAGATTTTCCCGAAAGAATTGGATTAGCCTACCCACTTGATGAAAAAAGAGAAATACACCCGCAGAGAGTTTTTTAAGTTAGGTGCACTCGGTTTGGGCGCAGTCTTTCTGCGCCCGCCGAGGCTTACTGTAAATAATGCTCTATTTTCACCTTCTCCTAATCCAAGCGTAAAAGCACCGCGCACCTTTTTAGTCGGCAGCCAAAGAGGGGTAAGCGTGCATAAATTACCAGATGACTCAAGCCTGATAATGTATCAAATCGGCTATAACGAGATCGTCAATGTTTACGATGAAATCGAGAGCCCCGCTGGTCCTTATTGGAATCCAATATGGTATCGCGTGTGGGGAGGCTATGTGCACAGCGGACATCTCTTTGAGGTCAAGTACATCCTCAACTCGCTTAATACCAACATTCGTCCAACCGGCCAGTTAGCCGAGATCACCGTTCCCTATACGCAGTCCTACTTTTATAACAATGTTCAGGGCTGGATTCCTGTTTATCGGCTCTATTATGGCACTACCCATTGGATCATGGATGTCATCACCGGTCCAGATGAAAAACCCTGGTATAAGATCAAAGACCAACTCGATAGCTCAGAAATAGCGGTCCCTTCGGAGCATTTGCGCTTTATCCCTGATGAGGATTTTGAGCCTATTTCCCCCAATGTCCCTCCTGGTAATAAACACATTGAGATATCCATCACCTATCAGAATTTAAAAGCCTACGAAGGTGAAAACCTAGTATTCGAAACAAAAATATCCACCGGTAGAATTACAGTGCCTGGGAATTTTCATATCCAAACAAAATTACCTTCTAAGCACATGGGAGTTGCCGACTTATCCGACGACATCTACGCATACCGTTTTGTAGGTGTGCCATGGACTTGTTTTTTTCAGATGGAGGACGGATTAGCGACACATGGCGTTTATTGGCATTCTAACTTTGGCACGCCGATGAGCGCTGGCTGTATTAATATGTCCATCTCAGACGCCAAGTGGGTTTACCGCTGGACAACGCCGGTCGCGGCTCCTGAAGATTGGGAAAAACGCGGATTCGGAACAGCGATCCGCATCACCCCTTAGCTAAACAAACTCCATAAAAGCCTGATTACCCAACATCCTTCCACGTCGGGTTAAGCGCAAGTGTTGCCCATCCGCAAAGTTCACCCACTCCACCAAGCCTTTCGTCAGCAAGCGCGCGATTTCTTGTGGAAATACCTGCGTCATCTCTTGCCCAAAGCGGCTTTGGAATTCAGCTTGAGAAACTCCTTCACGCGTCAGGCGCAAGCCTAACATCAGGGTTTCTTGCATTTGGGTAAAGGTTGTAACCGTGTTGTGCTCATCATTAGCAGCCGAGAACGGAAAAGGCAGCGCTGACTGTTGACCTGAGATTCTGCGAATATATTCTAGGATGCTGGGGGTATTTAGCGTGCGAACGTTTTTGGCGAATCCAGCGGCTGCTGCACCTACGCCTAAGTATGGAGTCGTTTGCCAGTATGCCTTATTGTG
>DMCS01000021.1:0-6035 GCA_003445715.1 Candidatus Mesolinea sp.
ACCAGAGTGGTTGGCGTTTTTCCGAACGAAGCTTCATGTCTGAGATTGGTCTCAGCCTTGCTCATGGAGATTAGTGAGGAGTGGCAAATCGGAAAACATTTTTGTACTAGCAAATCATTGAAATGTTAAAAGAACGATGGGTATTTCTGACCCGAATTTACAGAAAAAAGGTTGCGTAATCGACACTACCATCCCAGTCTCAAGAATTTAGTGCAACGGATGAGGAGATAAAATCATTCGTATGCAGAATAAGAGGTACAGACAATTAGCAGATCAAGAACGGGAAAGTATCAGCCGCGGATTAGCTCAACACAAATCCATTCGGCAACTGGCAAAAGAATTAAATCGTTCTCCGAGCACTATCTCACGCGAGATTAGGCGCAACAAAGGCAAAAGCGGCTATCGAGCCTTTTCAGCCAGCAGACGTGCCAAGGCGGCAGCCTCATCACGGAAGCGAGGAAAGAGGAAGATAGAGAAGCAAGAAGGCTTATTGAGCTATGTAATGGAGAAACTTCAAAGGGAATGGTCGCCCCAGGAGATTTCAAGGCGGCTGAAAATGGAGTATGCTTGGGATATGAACATGCAAGTCTCACACGAAGCCATTTACCAATACATCTATGTGCTTCCCCGGGGAGAGCTAAAGCAGCTCTTGATCAAAGGTTTGAGACAAGAACGCAAGCATCGTCGGCCACAAAAAAGAGGGGATACCACGGAAACTCGGGGCAAGATTGCAAATATGCTCTCTATAGAAGAACGGCCAGCTGAAGTTGCTGAGCGCAGCGTGCCCGGGCATTGGGAAGGGGATTTGATCTTAGGGAAATATAAACGCAGTGCTTTAGGAACCTTGGTTGAGCGTACTACCCGATACACCATTCTTGTTCCTTTAGGGGAGCACAAAGATGCTACAAGTGTCAGAGAAGCTTATGCTGAGGCCTTCAAAACCTTGCCAGCAGAGCTCAAGAAGAGCTTGACCTATGACCAGGGCAAGGAAATGAGCGAACATGAACAGTTCACCATTGATACCGGCATTCAAGTTTATTTTGCGCATCCTGGTTCTCCCTGGGAGCGAGGGACTAATGAGAACACCAACGGTTTGATCAGGCAGTATTTTCCGAAAGGTACCGATTTCACTCAGGTTAGCAAAGAAGAGATCCTCGAAGTTCAAAGGAAACTAAACGATCGGCCACGCAGAGCCTTGGGTTATTTGAAGCCTGATGAGGTCATTAATCAACTTGTTGCACTAAAAACTTGAAACTAAGATTGAAAAGTGTAATTTATTGTATTTTTCAACTTGTCTTACTTAATGATAATTTATCCATCTTACACTCTTTCGGTTTTTCCCAGCAGGAATTTATTTTATGCTCGCAATCGATAGAGTTGCAGCGTGGTTGTCAGAAAATCTATACTTGGAACAAACAGCATAATTTTTACGTTTTACAATAAAAATAAAATAAAGGAGCTAGCTGTGCCGGCTAAAAAATTCTTGGTAGGCTTCGTTGTTCTCGCCCTGCTTTCGGCGTGTAATCTACCCATGGCAACTTTGCCTGCTGCTCACAGCACCGCAGCCCACCAGACCGCTTTGGCTTACGCCCAACAAACTTTGACATCGCTCCCGCCCAGCCAAACGCCTTTACCTGCCACGCCCACAGCCACCAGCCAGCCTCCCGCACCCACCCCAACCCCAACGGCAACGCTCCAGCCACCCACAGAGCTGCCCACGCAGCCACCCACCGCCGCCATCACCCCGCTGCCCCAGCCCACCTCAACCGCAACATTAGAGCTGCCCAGCGGTACCGCCCGCGAGCGCATTACTGCCCGCATGCAAGCCTATGGGGACCTGCAAGCAGCTTACCTGAGCGATGCCTATTGGCAGCAGCTTGAGGCGCGCTTAGCGCGCTGCGGCAGCGCCCAGGACATCCTGACCCTGGAATATCATGGGGATTCCTATACTATGTATGACGGCAGATACAGCATGAACCCCCAGGCTTTCCGCGCGCAAGTGGAATACCTGATGCAGCAGGATTATCACTTTGCCACGCTGCACGAGGTGGAAGGTTTTGTGCAGGGCTGGCTGGAGCTGCCCAGCTGCTCGGTGATCCTGACGACGGACATCAGCGATGAACATGCCGCGTCTTTGCTCTCCATTGCCAGCACTTTTGCGGACCTGGAAGCGGAGTATACCTACGCTCCACACATGATCGCCTTCATCTGGACCGGCGCGATGGCAAGCGGAGTTTGCTGGGGCGGGGGCTGCTGGGAAGACCTCAACGAGGCACTGGAGACCGGCTACTTTACCTTCGGCACGCATTCCTATTCTCACCAGGATTTCGGCCAGATTACGCCTGCCGAGCAAGCTGAAGATTTGCAGCGCTCAATTCGTGACATGCAAGCGGAAATGGGGCTCACGCCTTACGCCTTAGCCTGGCCTTTTGAAACCTGCAGTGTCTATCCGGATACGATCAGTGCGCTGGGGATCACCTTAGCCTGGGGCGGCGTCACCAAGCCAATGGAGCAAAACTTCACCAGCTGGCTCGATCCGCGCCCGCTGTGCCTGCCGCGTATGCTCCCACCTAATATTGAAGGCATCTCTATGCGTCCAGCCGGTTTCACGCTGCAGCAAATGCTTGAAATGCCCTAAAAAACGCAATAATCTGAGGAAAGAAAAACGCCCCAAATCCGGAGGGGCGTTTATGGGTGGTATAGGACTCGAACCTACGACCTTTGCGATGTCAACGCAACGCTCTAACCAACTGAGCTAACCACCCGACGAATTTCATTATAATTAAGTGGCGGTAAACGCGCAAGTGTTCATTATTGCATAGAAAAGCTTAAATTTCCGAATAAAATCTCAACTTTCACCTTTCAAGAAGTATAATACAAGCACAACAACTTATAGAGAGGAGCTATGCCTGAATATAGACAACCATCACCTCACCTCAATAGCGTCTAAATATCAAGCATGAACACCGATCAATTAGTTCTAAAGGAGATACAATGAGCCATATGTTTATTCCCGGGCCTGTGGATGTGTCCGAAGAAGTGATGCAAGCCATGACCCAGCCGATGATCCCGCACCGCAGCAAAGAGTTTAATGAACTCTTCCAGCGCACTGCGGAAGGCATGCAAAAAGTTTTTCTCACGCAAAACCGCGTTTTTCAGCCGCCGGCTACTGGTTCTGGAATGCAAGAAGCAGCTATGCGCAACTTGGTTGCCCAAGAAGTCTTGGTGCTGGTCAATGGCGCTTTTGCAGACCGATGGTACAAAGTTGGCGTTGCCAACGGCAAATCAGTGGATCGGCTGGACATCCCCTGGGGTGAAGCCCACACCCCCGATATGCTACGTGAGGCGCTGAAAGCCAAGCACTACGAAGCCGTCGCCATTGTGCACAACGAAACATCCACCGGCGTGGAAAACCCTCTTAAAGAACTCGCCGCTGTGATCCACGAAACAAGCCCAGATACTCTTATCATGGTGGATGCCGTTTCCTCGCTGGGCGGCGTCAAAATCGAAACCGATGCTTGGGAGTTAGATTTTGTACTGACTTCCTCGCAAAAATGCTTAGCGCTCCCGCCTGGGATGTCTTTTGCGGCTGTTTCTGAGCGCGCGATGGCAAAAGCCGAGACCGTCCCCAACCGCGGCTGGTACTTTGACCTGCTGCTGCTCGAAAAGCACCGCATCAAGGACAGCACGCCAATGACTCCAACAATGCAGATTATCTACGGGCTCGATAAGCAGTTGGAACGTATCTTTGCTGAAGGGCTCGAAAACCGCTTCGCACGCCATACTGCCATGGCACAGCGTGTTCAAAGCTGGATGCTGGCGCACGACATGCCCACCTTAGCAAAACCTGAGTTTTGCTCTAAGACCGTTTGTACTATCCAAAACACACGTGAAATTGACATCGCCGCCCTGAATAAATTCTTGCTGACCAAGGGCATGCGCATTGCCAATGGTTATGGCGACCTCAAGAACAAGACTTTCCGCATTGCCACCATGGGTGATACAACTATGGATGACATCAATCAGCTGCTGGACGCTTTTGAAGAATATCTGAAAATCGTCTGATTTACAGCTGATACACGCGAGCCTGGAGTGCATCGGAAAGCCTCCAGGCTTTTTATTGGAGAAATTTTGACAGAAAATATACGCGTCAGGATAGAAAAATTAGTTTATGGTGGCGACGGCATCGGGCGGCTGCCTGATGGCAGAGCAGTGTTTGTACCATTTGTACTGCCAGGTGAAGTGATGGAAGTAGAATTACGCCAGCAGGAGCGGCATTTTGCCCGCGGGTTCGTGACCAACCTTCTTGAGCCTTCCCCTGAACGTATCCAACCACGCTGTCAACATTTCGGCACCTGTGGAGGCTGCCATTACCAACATATCAACTACCCAGCTCAACAAAAATTCAAGCTAGCAATCCTGCAAGACCAAATGCAAAGGTTGGGTGGTTTCAGCACCCTGCCTATGAGCGGCATCACGGTCGCTTCTGACCCATGGAATTACCGCAACCACATGCAGTTTCACCCAACCCCACAAGGCAGCTTAGGATTCATGGATCAGGAGGGCAAAACGATCGTACCAATCCAAGAATGCCACCTGCCTACAGAGGGGATTAATGCACTTTGGCAACAGATTGACCTTGAACCAGAGAGCGGGCTCACGCGCATCACGCTGCGTGAAGATAGCTTTGGCGAGTTGATGCTTGTGCTAGAAGGCAGTGATGCGCTCGGTCCCGAGCTTAGCTTGGACTTGCCGGTTTCAGTTTGCTATCTCAAGCCAGACGGACGCAGCCTCACGCTTGCTGGCCAGGACCAATTAAATTATCAGATTTTAGGCAGGCAAGTGAGCATCTCTCCGGAATCTTTTTTCCAAGTAAACCTCGAGGTGGCGGAGAAGATGGTGGAGCATGTGCTAGCACATCTGCCACAAAAGCCCGCCCTCAACACACTGGAGCTTTATGCCGGCGCAGGTCTCTTTAGCCTTTTCTTGGCGGAGCGCTGCCACGAGCTCATCGCTATCGAGAACTCCCCTTCGGCGTGTTACGACTTTGCCAACAATCTAGATGCATACGATAATGTGCGCCTCTATGAGGGACCGGTCGAGCATGTGCTGCCCGCCCTTGAGAGTGAGCTCCCGCCTTTGGACCTGGTACTGCTCGACCCGCCACGCGCTGGTTTGCATCTCAAGGCACGCCAATCCCTGGAAAAGCTGTGGAGCCGCGAGATCATCTACGTCAGCTGCGACCCAAGTACTTTAGCGCGTGACCTGAAGCATCTCTGCACGGCCGGATATAAGCTAGTGGACCTGCACCTCTTCGATATGTTCCCGCAGACTTACCACATGGAAACGGTAGCGATCCTGCAGCGAGAATAAATCTCACAAAATAAGTCATCAGGAGAGACGCATCGTGCTCGCCCCAAAATAATCCCCCCAATTGTAATTATCCCAATTTGATTATTGCTAAAACAATACGTTCGAAAGGTCAGCGCGGTACTGGCGCACATCCGGGTGATGCTCACCCAACACTTCCAGCAAGCCCAAGTAAACTTCGCGCACTTCGTCATCGCGGTAATGCTTATCTCGCCGCAATATATCCAAAAATCCGTCCAAGGCTAATTGGATCTTGCCTTGCTTGGCTAAGCGCAAGCTATTGCGGTAAGCCGCCTCGAGTGCATTTTTAGGTGGCTCTTGTTGTTTTTCTAACCAAAGGTAAGCATCAGCGACTGGTTTGAGCAGTTGGGCGGTGTTGAACTCATAGCTCGCGGGGAAGTTTGCCAAGATCCCCTTAGCTTCCCTTGCGCGTCCTTCGAAAAGTAACAGCCGTGCGAGCGCTAATAAACCAGCAGGGCTTTCCGGATTGTCAGCAAGATATTGCCGCAACGCCTCTTCCGCACCGCCAAGATCTCCTAAGAGCATCAGGCTCTTGCCTTTTTCCAAGAGCAAGTCCCCAGTTTCGGGCATTATGCGGCGGATAAAAACGCGCAAATTGGGTTCAGAGAGCACACCTGTAAACTCAGAAACAATGCGTCCGTCAA
>DMCS01000021.1:6233-12305 GCA_003445715.1 Candidatus Mesolinea sp.
ACCGGTGTGTGTGTAGAGTAATTCACCACTTCGTATTCGAAGCTCTCATCACTAATGTCGATGATATTTGCCCCGGTCATCATAGAGTTTCTCTCAGGTTAATTTTATCAGACTCCAACGCTCGTCTTTCTACTCATCACCTTCATCGCCATATATTTGGGGTTGATTTACCTCAATGACCTTCCCGTGAATATCGATAGTGATGCTAAACCCCATCATACTCAAGTATCGGCGAGCTTCTTCAGGCAGACCTTTTTCTTGGATTACTTTAAATTGCTCATCCTTATTTTCGAGGTGGCTGCGCAGCATTGCCACAGTGAAAATATCCTCCTGCCCAAGCATCTTTGCCGCTTGTTTGCTGAGAATATCCTCGTGACCAATGATTTGCGAGGTCAATGCATCCCATACCTGCCAGTCCACATCTGCGGCAGGAATATAGCGTAAAAATCCGTCATCATCCAACACGTAACACGGCTCTGAACCCACATAAGCAACCTTCACAGGTTCGCCCTTAGGGTCATAAACCAATCCTTCAAAAACAGCTCTTATCACGAACGTCCTTCCACTATTTATTTGATTAAATCTTACACGTATTGTATATAAAAGAGATTAACGTCCTTATACGGACTTAAAATCCGCTGACAACGTCCACATGGGTGCCGGTTTCAGCAATGTGATAACGCTCGTGAAAGGGAACGACGGGTGTTGTCCACCGGTAAACCCACTTAGCATCCTCTGGGGTCATTTCGATACAGCCGTGGCTCATCGGTTGACCCCAATGAGCATGCCAATAGGCATCATGAAAGGCAATACCGTTGAGCGTAAGGTAGCACACCCAAGGTACACCGGGGTAATCGTAATCCGTGCTTGGGCTGCTTGTGTGTAAGACCATGCGGCGCGATGGGCGCTTGCGGTTGGTTATAAAAGTTCCCGTGGGCGTAAACGTTGCTGGCAAACCTGCCGAGATAAGCGTGGAGAACACTTCTCGTTCAGCTTCGAAAGCAAACATGCGTTGTGCTCGCAAATCCACTAAGATGCGCTTCTGCTCAGGAGGCACTTGCGGTGAAAGCGGCGCAATCTCCTCAGGCGAAATCAGGTGCACCGCATAAGCACGCACGAAGTAAGGCAAGCCATTGATCTCATCCGGTAGCTCATACCAAGGGACACCATACTCATCCAGCACACGCTGCTTTATCCAAAAAGTGGCACCGAAATAATAACGGCGCCGGGTTTTTTGCCCACGGGGCTGGAGGTAAACATCAATCGCTAGGACGGTAATCTCCCCTAAACTGCCTTGCTCCGAGATTGGTTCACGGTTCACGTTGCGGTGGTTTTCTACGAGTTGGATGAAAACCGAACGCACAAATTCGTCTTCTGCCAACTGATACCAGATTTCGGCTTGGCTACTTCCTTTGTGTTGCCTGACCGTCTCTAAGATAAGGATAACCTGGTCGAACTTCAGATTATATAGGTGGTGCGCGTGTAAGCTGGGTTCCGCAAAAATAGGCAAGCCCTCTTGTGCCACGCGGCCTAACTTTAATTTAATAATGGGTGTGAGTGCATTCCCGGGGGAAACACCAGGCAAAGCTGCTGCCAAAGCTCCTAAACTGCAGAGCTTTAAAAATTGCCGGCGTGTCAGGCTTGGTTTTTCTGGGGTCATTAATAGTGAATATGGACCACAATGCCGACGTAGGACCAATAATACAGCCACTCAGCATCACTTGTCGCCATATTGATGCAACCATGGCTCATAGGTTGACCAAAATTATTATGCCAGTAGGTGCCATGGATGCCGTAATCCTCATAGAAATACATGGTATAAGGTACGTCTGGCAGATAATAATCAGGCCCTTCCATATCAGCATAAAGATACTTTACATAAACATAATAGGTTCCTGTAACCGTGGGTGTATTAGGCAAACCTGTGGATACCCAAAAAGATGCCACTACCGTATCGTCAACGTAAGCATACAAGATCTGCTCGCTCAGGTTCACATCAATCCACTTGGTGCCGCTCGGTTCAAAGGGTTCCTCTGGCGGATCTATGACGCCGGACACATAGGTCACGGTAATTTGCGGGACTTCTGTGGGTGTATGGGTAAGCGTCGGGGTCGGCGTGGGTGTTTGTGTGGGGGTTGGCGTAGGTGTAGGGGTTTGCGTGGGGGTTGGTGTTTGGGTTGGCGTAGCCGTATTGGTGGGCGTAAGGCTAGGCTTTACCAAGCCAGAAGGATCGTAGCGCTCGAACTGCTTGCCAGCTTGTGCAGCTGGGGAGAGAAAAGCACCCATCGTATGCAGCTGCATCACCAATGCGCACACAACCACGATGATTAAAGGAATGAGCAGGTTAAGTTTATGCCGTGTCAGGCTGACGGTATCAATTTCGGGGGGTACTATCGGCGCAGCTGCCTCGGGCTGCCAACGGGCTATGCTGCTTTCTCGCAGCTGTTGGGAAACCCAGTGCATCGCTTCCCGCGCGGTAGCATTGTGTGGATCTAAGTCCAATACACGCGTGAGGTAGCTCAAACTTTCCTCTGGGGCAGCAAGCCCTGCTAAAATCAATAAGGCATCGATATTATTGGCATCCGCAGTAAGTACTTGTTCAGCAATACTCTTGGCGTGCAGCAAGTCACCTTGCAAGATTGCCTGTTTGGCTTGTTCAATGCGTTGTTCGAGGTTTGCAGGAGTATCTTGCATAAACTAAGGCTCTGTCTCAGGTGTAGGGGTCGAGCTGATGCCTTCGTTATTGAGATAGCATTGAATGCCTGCTACGATGCCATCTGCAATCAACTCAGGCTTCTTGGTCAGGATTTCTTGGTCCAAATTCAAAAAGCCCGTCTCGATAATCGCTGCGGTGGTTAGTGGATCAATTTCGGTGAAAGCGTGGTAAGAGGTCATATCGACGGTTACCGTATGATAGTTATATTGCAAGCCCGTAATCTGGTGGTAACGATCCGCCATGCAGGCAACCAGACGCCCGGCATTATCCGCTTTGGTTTCTGAGAGTGCAGCTGCAATCTTGAAGCCAGTCGCGGAATCGGAATAATAATCACATGAATCTGCATGAATAGACAGCAGCAAGACAGCTTGATAGCCAACTAAGCGCGGGTCAAACTCATCCAAGAGCTCTACCTCATATCCTAAATCGGTGAGCTTTTTCTGCACAAAAGAGGCAATGGTGCTATTGACCTCTACCTCGGTGAGGCCGCTGGCACACACAGCACCACTATCGTTCCCGCGGTGACCAACTACGATGCCGATTTTATTCACCGGGAAGCCTTCCGGCAGCAAACCCAAAGCCATTTGGGTTTGATCAGCCGCGCTGCTCTGAGCTAAGGCTTCTGCTAAGCGTTCCTGCAAGCTGCTCGAAAATAAACTGGCGGGTGTCCAAATGGTAAATAGCGTCGCCAGAATGGCAGCGCCGGCCAAAACCATGCGCAAGGTTTGCCAAGTTAGATTCTGTGGTGGAGTCGGCATGCGCTCTTTAATGGGCTTCTCTTCAGAAAACGTGCCTAAAACGCTCGGCTTTTCCTTTTTTTCTGGCTTTTCTTCCCTTGCACTCATGTTTTTGCTCATATATCAATGTTACCTTATTTCACTTAATTTATGGTTAAGAATAGACTTTTTATATAAGCCTTACTATAATTAAAAGTGACCCCTAAAAGAACGGTCGAAAGGATTGGTGCAATTACTATGCCACAGCCACTAACACCTGAAGAGCAAAAAATCTTACTAGACATCGCTGCTGATGCAGTTTATGCTGCTGCTCATCGCCAGCAGCCATCCAGAATTGATCTTGCTAACTTGCCGCCTGCCTTGCAGCAAAATGGTGCCAGTTTTGTCACCCTTACCAAAAATGGTCAGTTACGTGGATGCATTGGCAGCTTGCAAGCTTATCAGCCCCTGGCGTTGGACGTGCAGGAACGTGCTGTGCAAGCTGCGGTGGAAGACCCGCGTTTCCATCCCTTGCGGCCAGAGGAACTCCCCGCAATTGAAATCGAGATCTCCCGCCTGACCGAACCAGTGCCCTTGCAATATGCTCGACCCGAAGACCTGCCCAAAGCGCTGCATCCACGCGTAGACGGCGTCATCTTGCAAGACGGTTTCCGCCGAGCCACCTTTCTCCCCCAGGTTTGGGATGAGCTTCCAAACCCTGAAGAATTCCTCAGCCACTTGTGTATGAAAATGGGTGCGCATCCTGACCTCTGGCGCAGGAAACTCCTGGATGTGCACATCTATCATGTGGAAGAATTTAAGACAAAACCGGAGTGGTAAAAACCACTCCGGCACAGGCAGCGATCGCCAGAATTAAGCTTCAACGTCAGGGGTTTCTGATGGAGTATCAGGAGGCGTCTCTGTAGGCGCTTGCTCTGTTGGTGCCTCAGTAGGCTCCTGAGCGGGTACTTCAGCCTCAGACACAACGACTGTCTCAATAACCTCAACTTCCGGTTGCGAAACAGCATAAGCTTGGCCTTGCAAATGAGCGACCATCAATTGGGAGTACATCGTTGTAAACAGAGCGCCGATGCCAAAAACAATCCCGCCAAGGGGCGCAATCATGCCGCCCAAGATAGAACCACCGATAACCAGCAGCCAGCTGGTGATATTTTTGGATAACATTCCAAAGATGTTCTTAAAATTAAAGCCTGCAGCAATATTGTCTTTTACCGCAATATTAGCTTGTACTACTGGCAAAAACAGCGCTAAAAAGACCGAATATGCGATCAAAAACATCACAAGTACCGCGATAGCAAACCCAGCAAGTACAGTGCTGATATCATTCTGAATAAGGGCAGCAAACATGCCAATCAACCAAGCAATAACAATAAAGATTAGCCCATAAAGCAACATGACAACCACATACTTAAACCCTAAAGCTAAATCATCACCAAAATTGCAATTTGGTAGAGGTTGGTCAACACGGTTGGCAACATTACGGGTTACGCGCATCGCGTAGCCAATGATAACAATCCAACCGACGATTGGGATGAGCCCAAACAAAATGGGAATAATAATCTTATCAAACCACTTAGGGTCATCGAAGATATAAGTAAAAGCCTTTCCAAAATCAACCTTCATTCTAAACCTCGTTTCCTTTGTATAGTTAGTAAAAATTACCTAAGTTTACGCCTGAATAAATTCCTCAACGTTGAGAACAAACACGATGGCTTTCTTTTCTTTGCCTTCCTTGTCCGTCACACAGTTTTCTCTCAAAATCTGCAATGCGCGTTCCACGCGCTTATCCTCGACACCAATCAGCAAAGTGCTGCGGCCGCTGCGCAAAAATCCGCCGGTGGAGGCAATCATGGTCACCCGAAAGTTTTCAGCCGTCAACATTCTGGAGACCCGGTCATTGTCTTCGTCATGGATGATAGCAATAATGAGTTTCATCGTTAAATCTCCTCAAAATGATCCAGGTCCATTGAAAAAATATTAACGCCACCGATGATAGTTTCGGCAACAAAAGGCATGGTCATAGTGGGGTTCTCGATGGGCGTGGCAACATAACTGACGCGCTTCTTGCAAGTGGATATCAGGATTTTTTTGATATTTTCGTAGTTTTTGTCTGAACAGCTAATAAAGAAAGTAACATTATGTTCGCGGAGAAATCCTCCTACACTGGGCAGGCGAGAAAAACACACGCGAGCATCACTCAGCTCTTTTTCGAGTGCTTCGCTATCGGCAGCTTGGATGATGGCGATAAGCAGCCGATTGGCATTTGCTTCCGCTTTGCTCATGGTACTCCTTCCTGCTTCCGAACTCATTAGCTATATTTTATCCTAATTCAATATTAGGTTCAACTCATACAATATGAGGGGGTTGAAAAACATTGGTTAATCGATTACATCCAAATTTTTCAAAGTTAAGAAATTCAATCTGCCCTCACCCTGCCCTCTCCCAGCTCCGAATCCCGTTCGTTTTTAGCGTCAATCTGCTGGGAGAGGGTGGACATCTTTCCCCTCACCAGCATCAGGCGGAAAGTTTTACTGGGGTGGCAACAGTTTATTGGACACTGGCCTCCCTTATTTCGAACTCCAGTGGACTTAGATAACCTAAGGTCGAATGGAGCCTTTC
>DMCS01000022.1 GCA_003445715.1 Candidatus Mesolinea sp.
CCGAACGAAGTTTCATGTCTGAGATTGGTCTCAGCCTTGCTCATGGAGATTAGTGAGGAGTGGCAAATCGGAAAACATTTTTGTACTAGCAAATCATTGAAATGTTAAAAGAACGATGGGTATTTCTGACCCGAATTTACAGAAAAAAGGTTGCGTAATCTTTTCAACACCCTTCACACAGGTTTTTGAGTTTTCAAATTATATAGGTTATTATGATAAAATCATAAGTGTGGCTCCCTGATGGATTGTCCGTCGTCAATGGAATTGAAGCAGCAAAAATGTTCTAAGTTGGATCAAGGAGAGGGCAATATGACTAAAGATGATAACAAATCGAAGACAAAAAACAAGCTCGGCAAAGCAGAGGAAGTGATTGTTAAAGAGCCAAAGAAACCGCAATCAAAACTGTCCAAGAAGGAATACGAAGCCGAGCTACAAAAACTGCAGGTCGAGTTGATTAAACTGCAAGCCTGGATCAAAGAAAAAGGCTTGAAAGTGGTGGTTCTCTTTGAAGGCAGGGATGCTGCTGGAAAAGGGGGCACGATTAAGCGCATTACCGAAAAGCTTAACCCCCGCATTGTGCGTGTGGTCGCCTTACCCGTGCCTACCGAGCGGGAAAAGACACAATGGTACTTCCAGCGCTACGTGCAGCATCTGCCCGCTGCCGGGGAAATGGTTCTCTTTGACCGCAGCTGGTATAACCGCGCTGGAGTAGAACGTGTGATGGGCTTTTGCACAGAAGACGAAGTCTTAGAGTTTTTCCGCTCCGTGCCAGAGTTCGAAAACATGCTCATTCGCTCGGGGATTATCTTGATCAAATATTGGTTTTCGGTGAGTGATGAGGAACAGGAACGCCGCTTCCGAGCGCGCATCGATGATATCACCCGCCGTTGGAAACTCAGTCCCATGGATATGGCATCGCGCACAAAGTGGGTGGAATACTCCAAAGCCAAAGATGAGATGTTCCGCTACACAGATACCAAGCAGTCGCCTTGGTACGTAGTCAACTCGGATGATAAAAGAATCGCCCGTTTGAGCTGTATCAGCCACCTGCTTTCAATGATCCCTTACGAAGACCTGACTCCCGAGCCAATTGTGCTTCCGCCCCGGCAGCGCGATGACACTTACGTCCGTCCGCCGATAGAAACACAGACTTTTGTGCCTGAATATAAAATCAATAAATGAGTGGAGTTCCAGCTGAAATTAGTTTTCGGTTGAAAGGCGATTGCTCAAGTTAAACAGGGCAACAGCGTTTTGGGTGGTGATTTTACCGACATCTGCAAGGCTGCGGTTGTGCAGGCGGGCGATTTCAGCTGCAATCAAGGGGATGTAGACAGGTTCGTTGCGCTTCCCGCGGTGCGGGTGGGGCGTGAGGAAGGGAGCGTCTGTTTCCAGCAGAATCTTTTCTAAGGGCAGCCCGGCTGCAACCGCGCGCCGCTCAGCGCCGTTATGATAGGTTACTGGTCCGCCAAGACCGAAAACAAAATTCAGTTCAGCCAGTTCCAAAGCCTCATCTAAGCTGCCCGTATAGGCGTGCAGCACGCCCGGGAATTGCTTGAGGCGGCTATTTGCCGGCAAGTTATGCTGCCAATCGTGCAGGATCGGGACAAGATCTTGGGAAGCATCGCGGTTATGGATGATTACGGGCAGTTCACAGCGGGCAGCTAAGTCTAATTGGGCTAAGAAGGCTTCGCGTTGCTGTGCAGGCTCTGAATAATCGCGATAGTAATCTAACCCAATTTCACCAATCGCAATGAATGCGTGCGTTTTTGCCAGTTCTGAAAGACGCTCTAAATCTCCTTCTGCCATGCTGCTGACGTAATTGGGATGAATCCCGCTCGCCGCGAAGATAAACCCGGGGTGCTCTTGTGAGAGACCCAAGGCAGCTTTGGCTGAAGCCAAGTCAATGCTGGGGTTAATCAGGAAGTCGAGGCCAGCTTGTTTAGCACGCTCCAGAACTTCGGTACGGTCCGGGTCGTAATCTTCAAAATCGATGTGACAGTGTGTATCGCAAAACATGGTTGCTCCGCTTGTGGCAGAATTATACCCATTATGGTTCGAATGGTCAGTTTTGTCAAAAAGAAACTAAGTGAGAAGTAGTGGTGCTTCATGTGGGACGTAAGCTGGCAAAATGATGTTATGATTGTGTCCGTTGCGAAAATTAACAGTGACATTGATGCGCATGATATGTTCAACACAAATTAAAGACTCTGCTTGATGAGCAGGCGCGCAAATTTTACGATTATAGGAAACTTATGAACATTGTAACGATACTTTTTGGCTGGCTTATGGCAACTCTCTTGGGGGCTCTCTTTCATCTTTGGCGTGATGGCGGATTTTGGAAGTTGCTGCTCTATATTGGCTTGAGCTGGGCTGGTTTTTGGTTAGGGAATATGGCTGCTGGTGCTTGGGGAGTGAAATTCCTCTTGGTTGGCGGGCTTAACCTCGGTTTGGCTTTGGTTGGCAGCCTGGTTTTCCTCTTTGTGGGGCATTGGGTCAGCCAAGTGGGGGCAGCTGCATGAGCTTGACTGCCCAAGCAGGCGACCTGGTGCAGCTGCAAGGGAGCGGTTTCCATAGCCACTTGGTGCGGTTAGAACCCGGAGCAGTGCTGCAAACGCATCGTGGTGTCATTAGGCATGATGATATCATCGGTCAGCCTTGGGGCTGCATGTTAAAGTCACACACCGGGCAGCCTTTTTACTTATTTCAGCCTGGCTTGGCGGATCTCATCCGCGAGACCAAGCGCACCACGCAAATCCTCTATCCAAAAGATATTGGATATATCCTGACGGTGATGGGCGTTGGACCAGGCAGCCAGGTGTTGGAAATTGGTACTGGTTCTGGCGGGTTGACCACAGCCTTCGCTTACATGGTGGGGGAAAGCGGTAAGGTGTTCACTTATGAGCGCAATCCAGCCACGCAAAACTTGGCGGTGGCTAATCTTAGTAAAGTTGGTTTGGCTGCGCGGGTGGAATTCAAACTTGGCGATGCTGCGGAAGGTTTCTCCGAGCGAGGTATGGATGCCGCTTTTATGGACTTGCCCAATTCCTTTGACTATATCCCTTTGGCGAAGCAAAGCTTGAAGGGCGGCGGTTATCTGGGCATGCTGGTGCCGACCGTGAATCAAGTTTCGCGCTGCTTGCAAGCACTCAAGCAGGCACAGTTTGCTTGCGTGGAAGTCTGCGAAATTTTTATGCGCTTCTTCAAGACGGATTGGGAGCGCCTGCGCCCTACTGATCGGATGGTAGCGCATACCGGTTATCTCATCTTCGGGCGTTCTGTCACGCAGGTCCTTGACGACTTATTTGCTGGAGCAGAGGAAGAAGCAGCATGACCCAAACTCTGAGCCTTCCAGGTAACCTTGCCGAACGCTTAGCCAACTTACAAAGTGTTCCCAAAGGGGAATTTGAGCTTGAAAATGGGGCATCTTTTCGGGACTATAAGCCCGCGGCAGTGCTTTTACCGCTCTTATTCCATGAAAACGCATGGCATCTGCTTTATACCCGCCGCAGTGATGGACTGATGAACCATGGCGGGCAGGTGTCCTTCCCGGGCGGGAGCTGGGAGCCTGGCGACGCGGACCTGACAGCCACAGCCCTGCGCGAGGCTTGGGAGGAGGTAGGTATCCGCCCCGAGGATGTGCAGGTGTTGGGAGCTATGCAGCCTATTGGTTTGGTGACGCACTTTGTGGTTACACCCGTTGTGGGGGAGATCCCCTGGCCATACCGTTTGAGGATTTTTGATGGAGAGGTGGCGCGCGCTTTTACGGTGCCCCTGAGTTGGCTGGCTGATCCAAGTAATTATTATTACTCTACGCTTGTTTTCGAGGGTAAATCGTATGAGGTTGGCTACTATCAACTCTATGATGGGGAGAAGATATGGGGTGCCACTGCAAAAATTACCCAGGATTTTTTACGTTTATTAGATTAATCAGGCGGTGTCCTTTTTGCGTGACTGCCCATATTTTAGCAGTGTTCCTTGAAGCGCACATCTTTCTTGCTGGACAGGAGCTACATTGGTAGTCACAGTTGTTTTTTACGGGTTTCAAGTAACCCTGAAGCGTTAATTCCGCGATCATTAATTGCACAAACTCTTCGCTGACATGAAGATCACGAGCTAGTGTCGAGACACTGTGTATGCAATCACTTTCTGCAAGCAAGCGGAGAAGATCTCTCAACATTTCACATCCCCCAATTTAATAAAGCAGCTAGCTGATAAACGCCCACACCCACAATCAACGAAATCGCCAATAACAGTACCATGCTAAATGCTGTCCATTTCCAAGAAGCTGTTTCTTGTTTAATTACAGCTATGGTTGCCACACAAGGAATGAATAACATCTGTACCACCAGAAAAGATAAGCCGGCAGCCGGGGTCAGTGTTGCCCCAACCCTGGCAGCCAGTCCAATGGATTGTTCGCTCATTCCATATAGAACACCCAGGGTAGCGATGGTATTCTCCTTTGCAACAAAACTGGTCAGTAGGGCTACAATGAGACGCCAATCATTCAGTCCCATCAGGCTGCCAAGCGGTTCTAACCAACGCCCTAACCCAGCCAGCAGGCTGTTATTTACGTTTCCATCGGGAAGCCAGGAAAACGCCCAAACAATTGTAGAAATGATCACAATGAGTACGCCTGCTTTTTTCAAAAATGCAAATATGTTTTGCCATACATACAGACCAATCGTGCGGGCATTTGGTACATGATAAAGCGGGATTTCCATGATGAAGGCAGTATGAGCTCCTTTAAATAAAAGCCGGTTGATTGCAATACCAACCAAGACCAGGAGGGTCAGGTTACCAATTACCAATAACCATGTAACCAGTGCCGCTCCGGTTCCAAAAAACGCTGGCGTCAGAAATGAAACGACAGCCAATCGGGCTGCGCAAGGCACGAGCGGCACCAGTAAAATCGTAAGCAGTCGAGCGCGGCGATCTTCAATAATTCGTGTTCCCATTACCGCAGGAATATTACAGCCAAATCCCAAAAATAATGGTAGAAAAGAGCGTCCATGCAATCCCATCCAATGCATAAAGCGATCCATCACATAGGCAGCTCTAGCCAGGTAACCTGTGTCTTCCAAAATTCCCAACACGGTAAAAAATACGATCAAAATTGGCAGAAAGGTCAATACAGTTCCTACCCCACCTATCAGCCCATCTACAACCAGACTAGAAAACCACAGCGGCGCATTTGCCAGCGCAATGCTAACCACATTCGCCAATGGAATAATGATCGCCGAGTCCAACCATTCCACAATCGGCATTGCAGCATGGTAAGTCAACCAGAATACCATGCCCAATATGCCCAAGAGCAGAACCAACCCCCAAAATGGATGGGTAGCAATTCGATCCAAACGATCGGTTAAAACGATTGGCCCCGGTCGCGGCCGAACGACAGCGGCACGCACCATACGGGCGATCCACTCATATCGGCCTCCTGTTATGTCGAGGATGGCATCCTCATGCTGCGATAATAAGGTCTGGATACGAGGCCAAGCCTTAGGCGCTGCTCGTTCCACCATTTCCATGACCTCGCTGTCGCCTTCCAATAGTTTGAGCGCCACCCAATCTTCATGGTAAGGTTGTGGAACTTGGCCCGTGATCAAGGTGCGGATTTCCTCCAGCACAGGGCGGTGTTCAGGACGGATATCCGGGCGGTTGGGTGCTAAAGGGACTTGGCTTTCCGCTAGATTTTTTGCTGCCTCAATCAACTCTATTAAGCCCTGATTTTTAGATGCAATGATCGGTACCACTGGCACTCTCAATGCCGCTTCCAACACATTCACTTCTATGTGGAGTCCTTGCTGATTGGCCACGTCGATCATATTCAACCCCAATACGATTGGCACATCAAGAGCTAACAATTCTGCAACCAGATAGAGGTTGCGCTCAAGTAATGCTGCATTCACAATAGCAATCACAACATCAGGCTTCTCACGAATAATGAAATCGCGGGCGATACGTTCCTCCTCGGAGTTTGCCGTTAGGCTGTAAGTGCCCGGCAAGTCTACAAGATGAATCAATGTCTCGTTAAGAACCAGCTCTCCCGTTTTAAATTCAACGGTTTTTCCTGGCCAATTTCCTACATGTTGGTTTAGCCCTGTAAGCATATTAAATACAGTGGATTTTCCTACGTTGGGTTGGCCTGCTAACGCAACGGTAATGGAATTACGAGGGTGGGCTGAAGAATTTTGTTTTAGTTCGGTCACGGCTCACCTCTTATTCAACACCTCAACCACCACCTTTTTTGCTTCACCTCGGCCCAGAGCGACAAGCGAATCTTTAACTGCAACGATGATTGGTCCACTTCCTAAATTTTGCCATACGACCACTTCGGCGCCGATGGTGAATCCCAAGACGAGCAAGCGATTGTTAAACTCCTTGCCGCCCGAGAAATGATGGATTAAAGCGTGTGTTCCGCTCACAAGGTCGCTCAGTGATTTTAGTTCTTGTTGCATTGCTGTAGTTTCCTTCAATGATGTAATAACATAGCGAATAACTTATTTGGAGTAGGGCTTGATCCTCGTTCGCCTTTGACCTTCGCAACAATTGTTTCCCTGTAGTCAACCCTTTTTCTATTCACGTCAATGTCCCAGATTTATCTTTTGTTGAATCAATGGGTTTGGTGAGAACCTGGAGAACACATAACGGTTTGGGGCTGAGCGTAGGCACGTGTTGGCATAGGCTGTGTATTCCGCGCCAAACTTTTCCGCCAATTCTGGCTCTTCCACTAAAAATAGAAACCCAAGAATCCACGACAAGTGGATAATGGTAATGATCAGGAAAGAGCACGGATACCCAATAAACAGGCCAAGAGAGGTCATAAAAATGCCTATCCCTAAATGGTGAGGGTGTCCTATACATTGATAAAGATCTTTCGTGATCAATCGGTTTGTGCATCCCCACCCTTCAGACTTTGCCAAATTAGACTGTCCCAATAGTTTGAGCAACTTTCCTGTTCTTTTAAGGGGAAAGTATGCCAGTACCATAACGGCGAAACCCGATATACGCACGAACACGGGAAAGGGTTCAGTCCGCAGGATCATGTCAGCGACGATCCCTCCAGCAATGGAGGCGCCAGTCAGAAAAAACCAAAGTATGAAACGTTTACTGTATGTAAACACGTTCTCGCTCATATAATCATTTCCGCCTGTTCGGGCTCAAGGTTTTATTGATGAATAGGTCTTTCCGGATCGACAGCATGGCTGTGGACTTCATCGGGATAGAACGCTGGCGCCGCACTCCAGAAGCGCACCCCATAGCGCTCCACCACCTGCGTTCGCCCACTGGCTGCCAGTTTCGCCAGCACCTGGCTCACCTGCCCTGGCGACCAGTGATTCAGGGTCCGTTCTAGCTCTTCCTGGCGCATAGGGTGGCGGGTAATGATCCCGACGATCGCCTCCTCCAACGATTCAGTCCCGCTAAGGTCGAAAGTCCCACCGGCGGGGGGTATCACCCTGGCATTAGCGCCGAGAATGGCTTGGGCGCGTAACAACCCCTCCTCGTCTGGGGGCTGTACCCATGGCTCTACGGGAGGACGGGTTGGTTGGACGATATGTATTTCGTCAGGTTGAATATGCTTCAGCTTTGCAGCGATTTCTTTGAGCGCTTGCTCAGTATCATTCAGACCTCTCACTAACATCACCTCGATCCACAATTTGCCTTGATATTGCTCACGGAAAGAAATTAAACCATCCATGATGCGGTTGAAGGTGATCGCGGGATGTGGGCGGTTGATCTTGCGGTAGAGCTTTGCATTTCCTGCATCTAACGTTGGCAATACTGCATCCGCCGCCGCCAACTCCTGACGAACCTCAGGTAAATATAATAATGAACCATTCGTGATGACCGCCACCGGAAGCGTCGTCAGGGCTTTTACCTGCCGGATCATTACACCAAGGCTGGCATGCAAGGTCGTCTCACCAGAACCAATAAAAGTAACCCAATCAATATCTCCTGGTTTATGAGCTTCCAGGGCTTCTTTCACCTGACCGATTATTTCTTCGGGCGAGTAAAAATCCATACGTTCATTGGTCAATGGCCGAGTGCGGCCAAGCTGGCAGTACACGCAATTCCAGTTGCATGTCTTGAGTGGGACAGGGTCAATTCCCAATGATTGTCCCAATCGACGTGAAGGTACTGGACCAAATACGTATTTCATCTTTTAATCCTCCCCTCAACGCTCCCCAAATAACCTGGTGCCAATTCGGACAATATTTGCGTCCTCTTCAATGGCGATTTGATAATTGTTGCTCATGCCCATCGATAAAAATCGCATTGTCATATTGGGCAAATTCCGGGCAGCAATGCGTTCGAAAACCTTACGTATTGCTTTGAAATAAGGTCGGCTTTCCTCTGGATCACCAAAGCGCGGCTCCATCGTCATTAAGCCTTCTACGCATAAATACTTTAATTTGCTCATCTGAACGACCAGTTCGTCCACTACCTCCAGCAGGACGCCGGATTTGCTTGCTTCGTGACCACTATTGACTTCCACCAGAACCGGCATCTTTTTCTGTATATTTTCACAATAACGATCTAAAGTTTGAGCAAGGCACCATGAATCAGCAGCTTCTATCATGTCGAAATGTTCCACGGCTATTTTTACTTTATTTTGTTGCAAGTGACCGATCATATGCCATTTCGCCCGGCTGCCAGCTCGTGCGTAGGCTTATGGATTGGAACAGCAACGTTAAGCTGCTTCTTCTTCCTCCTCCTCCTCTTCTTCTTTCTTACCCTTTTCAACGACTTCGGGTTCAGCCAACTCTTCGGCTTCCTCTTCCTCAGCAACTTCTTCTTCCTGCGCCACATAACCTACGGCAACAAGCGTTTCCTCAGGATCAGTTAGGATGGTGATATTTTCGCCTAGGTCAAGATCTGCTACGGTGATTTCATCATCAATTGTCTTTAAGGTAGAGATATCAACTTCGATGACCTCGGGAAGATCCTGTGGTAAGGACTCGAGCTCAATCGCATTGAGCACTTGGGTAACTACCACATCTGGATTTTCCGCTACTGGTGCTTCGCCAACCAGTTTTACCTCGACGATCGCGCGTAGCTTTTCAGTGAGCGAGACCACCAAAAAATCTACATGCAGCAGATTATCAAAAATAACATCGCGTTGGCGGTCACGCATGAGCACGTCATACTTTTCTCCATCCACATTGATGGTAATCAAGGTGGATGCAGTGAGCTTATCTAAGACGAGCGCTGCGTCGTGAGCATCCATTTGGATGGGGAAAGCCTCGATGTGCCGCCCATAAATCACACCGGGGAGCAAGCCTTGGCGGCGCAGAGCTTTCACCTGCTTGCCGATTACAGTTCGCTTTTCAGCATTGATTAAAACTTGTTCTTTTGCCATTTTAGTTCCTTTTGGGCGCCTCTCACCTCACCCGAGGTTACCCTCGCCCTGTAAATTTACCGGATGGTCTTCCGGCGAAGGATATTGTATCAGTTGGAGTGCGGGAGTCAAGCGAAATATGCTGCTTCCTTTACAATCCTAGCGGATAGTTTCGTTAGGTCAAAAGAAAATGTTACTATCAGATTAGGCTGCTGTTACTGAGGGTGTTGAAAAAGTCCGGAA
>DMCS01000049.1:0-2257 GCA_003445715.1 Candidatus Mesolinea sp.
GGATACTGCCCAAGCCCTGCAAGAAGTGCGCGCCGCACTTCCACAATTTTACGGGCTATACCGAGCGCTCGCTCAGGCTTTTGAGACTGTCTATAGCATGCTCCCTCTCCAGGCACCAACCTTTGAGCTTTCAACATTCCCACAGCAAGATCGAACTAACGTACAGGAGGCATTGGCGGTGCTCAGGGCTTTGCATCGCTGGAAAGCCGCGCTCAGCAAGAGAGAAATCGCGAAAACTCCCGATTTCCCTGGCAATCTGCTGCATTGGAAGATCCTTCAAGAAGCTCAGACCAGCCAACACCTCTGGCAGGAGCAGCTGCTTCCTATTCTCAATGCCATCCGGCATCGCGAATGGGAAAATTTGGGCGCTATGCAACTAGGCCAGCTACCCGAGATCTTATTGCAAAGCTGTGCATACCTGACCAAATTCGCTGTCCAATGGCAACGCATCGCCGAAAGCGGCCTCTACCCGGAGCTCACACACGAGCTAATTTTCCTGGATGACCAGGCTCAGGAGCTCTTTTTCCGTTTCTGGCAGGATTTAGAGAAGACCTCAAGCGATGCCCTGCGGTGGATGGTGCAAACGCACCAAACCTTATTCAGCAGTATCAACCAAGACTTGTTACGAATCTCACGCCACCTACGTGAGTTAGCTAGAGCCCTGGATGCCGTTAACCAGGTTGGTATCGCCAGCTCGCGCTTGGCGCGCACCAGCGCAGGAGACATCATGTTTTCGCTCGCCCAGCTCGCAGCACTCATCGAGCCCCGAGATAAACCTTCTGCGCGCCTGCAAACTTGGCAGGAGCAATACAACCAACTTCTCAAGCAGAATAACTGGCAAGCGTTTAGGCAAGCTGTGCAAGAATTAGATGCTCTGCATCCTTTATCGCCTTGGGCGAATGAGCTCGTCTCTCGGGATATAGACATCTTTACTGCCTTCTCACATCAGAAATGGTAAAATAGGCAACGCAAACGGAACGACTATGAAAGAACAAAAATTAGATGCCCGTAATGGGCTTTATTTAGCTGAACCGCTGGATACCTGGCTTAGCGCCGGCCAGCATGACTATGCAATCCCGGAAGCTTCCGGCTCCAGCGCCCGCGTTTTCCTGCTCAAGAGCGCCAATGGCGAGCGCCCATTTAAGCGTGAGCCTGCCTTTAAGGTGATGCGGCATGACAAATTAGCCTACTCTAAACCGCTTTTCCTGGAGGAATATCACATCCTGGCTGGCCTGCAGGGTCTGGAGAACCTCACACCTATGCTGGCGAGTGGTTACCTCAAGCCTGCGCCAGAGACAGTTTGGCCGGCGGAAATCGCCCCTCTCTCCAAGGACTTACAACGCCAGGCGGAAGCCACGCGCATCACGGGCACGCTGGTTTTCTTCGAACCTGAGGAAACGGAAGACCTGCTGGCCCAATTTGATGAACGCTTGGCCGATGGCTGGCTGCCTTTTGTTGTCCTCGAGCGGCGTTGGGAGGATAACCTTTACATGCTCTGTGATGCCGGCTATACACGCGGCAACTTTGTGCGCAACCTGACTATGAAGCAGGTGCTGGATATTGCCTTGCAAATCACCGACCTACTTGACCAAGCCCATCAACGCGGGGCAACATATCTGGATCATAAACTCCTGCACTATTACTGGAATGAGCAGCGCCAAAAAGCCATCATGATCGATTGGAATATCGGCCATTGGCAGCCTAATAACCTGCAGCCTGAGGTACAGCAGTTTGACCTGCTGCAATTCAGCGCGCGTGCCTTGCATCATCTCTTCACCGGCCGGCAAGCACCCGGTTCCGTTGCCGTTGGCCCCAACCGTCCAGAGGATATCGCTAATTCCCCTCGCCACTTTGAAGCTTCGTATTCTTATGATGTGCAACGCCGTCTCAATGAAGAGGAAATGCGCTTCCTGGAAAAAGCTTTGGATGGCGGCTTCAAGACAGCAGCAGAAATGCACGAGCAACTGGAAGTCCTCTATAACAAAAGGCTATAATCACCCATACTACGATTTAGGAAAAACCTGAAAGGAGCCCTCAATGATTCAAGATCTCATTGATCAGGCCAATAACGTCCTTAACCAAACTAACCCCAGCGATGAAGCGTTACTGCAGGCTGAAAACGCGCTCTCCACCTATTTGGAGGCGTTGGCAACCCGCCGCATCGCTGATGAAGTCGACCTCGAAGATGTGGATGAGGCTAACCGTCTGCTACGTGAGCTCCGCCGCGAACGCAGCAGACGGGCAGCAAGTGCTACTG
>DMCS01000049.1:2517-11804 GCA_003445715.1 Candidatus Mesolinea sp.
TTCTTCCAATCCAGCCATGACCCGGAAGCCGAGCGTATGATGGATGAGGCTGAAGAAGCATTTTACAAGGGCAACTACCAGGCAGCTATTCCCCTCTATGAAAAGGTGCTGCAACTAGAACCAGGATGGACTCGTGCGGAGGAGCACCACGCTGAAGCAGAAGAATATCTGCGTTCGGGCAATATTCCTTCCGTCGCTCTGCCACCAGAGGCAGGTAAAGCTTATGGCAAGGCACAAAGCGCCGCCAGGGTCTTCCGCTACAAAGTCGCCTTGGATTACCTCGATGAGGCTTTTGAACACTTGGAGGAAGCCGGCATCAAGCGCTGGCGTGAAGGCGAAGAGCTGCGCCACGACCTCGAAAACCAGATGCAAGCCTATGACGTCTATAAGGAAGGCTTGAACCTGCTCGCCCAAGGGGAGCTAGTCGCTGCCTTAGGTAAGATTCAAACGGCAGCCAGCGCCGTGGCTATACCGGAATACATTGATAAAGCTGCCGAGGTCAAGGGCGATATCGCCATGCTGGATGAGGTCAGCGATGTCGTCAGCATGAGCGGAAAAATTCCGCCGACCAAGTTAGCCGAGGCCAAAAGCAAGTTAGAGCGTTTACGCATGAAATATGGCAGCCTTGCTCAAATTGGGCGGCTGCAAAACCGCTTGGACTTGCTCATTCCGGCGGCTACCCAGAACCTGCTGGATAACACCCAACGCCTGAAGGATGAAGCCGCCAAGGCCCCTACCTTGACTCTGGCTCTACAGAAAATTGCCGGCGCACGGGAAAACCTCGATCTTTTGCGTCAGTTAGATGCCTATGATGCGCAAAGCTTGGCACTGGAAAACGAAATCAGCGCGTTGGAAACCGAAATCAATAACGCTCAGGATGAAATCGAGCGCGCAAAAGAAGCACTTGAAACTGGCAACCGCTTTTTTGCTTTAGATGCTTACCGCATCAGCCGGAATGTACGCAAGCGCTTTCCCAATGACCCGCAAGTGCTCGCGCTCAAGCGCGGGCTCACCCCCACCTATTTTGTAGCCGGTGGCGGGTCGATCATTATCATTATCCTGCTGGGCTTTTTAATCAGCTTCGCTGGGCGCAACATCAGCGCTTCAGTCGCTGCTCGCAACTTAGCGCGCACGCCTACGGTTACCTACACCCCCACAGTAACACTCACGCCTACCATCACCCCGACGCCCACCAAGACCCTGACACCTACCCCTGACTATTCCCCCACACCTACGCGCACTGCCACACCAACACCCATTATCACTGTGGTTACAATGCGCGACGTCTATGCGCGCAGTGATTGTTACGCCGGCTATAAGTCCACTGGACTAATCCCCCAAGGCACCACCTTAACCCTTTTACCTATGGCAGAGCGCCGATTCGATGAGTTCAACCGCGAATGCCTGTTAGTAGAATTCCGTGGCAGTGATTTTTCCATCATTGGCTACGTTCTGATGGTAGATGTAACTGTTCAATAACCACGAAATTTCACAAGCAACCCGGATTTCCACGTGAAGTATATAGAGATCCGGGTTTTACTTTCACACAGCGATATAATCAAAAGCATCAGGTGCAAATGAACGCGCAGGAACAGGCTTACCAAGAATCGCTAGATTTCATTTATAGCTTTGTTGACTTCAGCATGAAGCGCCATGTGGACGATAGTCATCGTTTTTTTAAGCTCGACCGCATGCGGCAGATGGCTGAGCTGCTGGGCAACCCTCAGAATAGCTACCCAAGTATTCACATCACCGGCACAAAAGGCAAGGGATCTGTGGCTTCTTTTTGCACTAGCGCTTTGCAGGCAGCAGGTTATAAAGTAGGCTTGTATATCTCTCCCCACTTGCAAGAGTTTACCGAACGCGTCCAAATTAACGGGGAGGAAATCGATAAGGCTGCGCTAGTGAAGCTGGTTGACCGATTGCGTCCGCTAACCGAAAAAGTGCCAGAGATTACCACCTTTGAGCTTACCACAGCTTTGGGTTTCCTTTACTTTGCAGAGCAGAAGGTAGACATCGCCGTCATCGAAGTGGGGCTTGGGGGCAGATTAGATGCTACCAATATCATCAACCCCTTAGTTTCGGTGATTACCCCCGTTTCCTATGACCATCGCGCTGTCTTGGGCGATACGCTTACAGAAATCGCTCACGAAAAAGGCGGCATTATCAAACCTGAAAAGCCAGCCGTGCTTTCCCCGCAGCAACCCGAAGCAGAGAAGGAGTTGCTGCGTATCGCGGCTGAACGCAAGGCGATCGTTACCCAAGTGGAGCACGCTTACGCTTTCGCCGAGATTGCCCACAACCTTGAGGGACAAGAGATGATCATCGCCCGCCGACAAGACGCAAGATGCAGGCTGCTCCCCTCATTAGCTGCGGAACCCTTACACATCCACCTGCCGCTGTTAGGCTTACATCAAGTGCAAAACGCAGCGACCGCCTTTGCAGCCTTGGATGTTATCACGCAGAATGGTGTGGCGCTCTCATCGCAGGCAGTAGCCCAAGGGTTTGCACGCGTTTCATGGCCAGCTCGCTTCGAAATTTTGCGCAAAGAGCCACCGCTGGTCATTGATTCAGCTCATAATGGTGATTCCATGCTTAGGCTGCGCCAGACGTTAGGCGAGTACTTCCCAGATAGGGATTTCATCCTTATTTTTGGCGCTTCGGCTGATAAAGAGCTGGATGCTATGTTCCAGCAAATCATACCTCGGGTTGAAAGTGTGATTACCACACAATCCGTGCACCCACGCGCTGCTGATCCACAAGAACTTGCTAGGCGCCTTGCTCCATATAACATTTCAGTACAGGCAATCAACCCTGCCGAAGCTGCATTAGCAAAAGCCTTGGAACTTGCTGGAAGTGAGAAAGGAATCATCGTTTCCGGCAGCATTTTTATTGCCGCTGCCATACGTTCTATATGGAAATCCATCCCGGAAAAACAAATTTATTAACGGTTATAATTTCTTTATAATCATTGAGGTTTAGGAGTCTTATTTTAGTGTGAATCAAGAGCGATATTTTTTCGACCCATTTAAGGGCAACACACCTTTTAATTTAACCAAATTTGCCAGTGTTGGCAGCCTAAAGAACGTCCACCCGCGAAAACCCAATAAGGAAGGCTATCTCGTCGGTCCAGCGATTGATCTGGAGGACATTGTTCTTTTGCCGCAATCTTTAGCCCCGTTAGTATTAAATAACCTCGAATTACTTAATTTCCTCCAAGACATGTATGAGCACAATCAGACCATCTTTGGTCTGTTCTCCGATCCCGAAAGCCCTACAGAAAATCCCCTCTTTCTTGATATTGCGGTGGAGATGGCTATTGGGAGCATCATTGAATTAGATTCCAATCGGTATAGTGTTCTCTTTCAGGTTCTACGCCGTGTCCAATTTGCAGATATCGCCGTAAAAGGTGACCAGGTCATCCTCACCGCGCTGCCTATCCGGCATCGCTATCGTCGTACAGAGCACCTGACCGCACTCAAACGTTTGGTAATTGACCAATTTGGAGAATATGTTGACCTCGTCGATTTTATAAGCGAGGATGTCTCCAGTTATGTCGAAGACACCGATGATCCCGACGATCTGGCGGATTTCATTGCCTCGACCATAGACCTGCCCTATGCCACCCGCGTTGCATTCTTAAAAGAGACAAATGGGGTCGAACGCTTGCATATGCTCTTACGTACGCTGACGAGTGAAATAAACATCCTTAAGTTAGAAGAAGATATCAATAATCAAGTGCAATCCGAGCTCGACCGCTCCCAACGGGAGATGTACATTCGAGAGCAGATTTCTACCCTTCAAAAAGAGCTCAACGACGGCAAACCGGTTGACCCTGCTTGGCAGGAGCTCTCGGAGCGGGTCGAAAAAACACCTCTCCCACCAGAAGCGAAGGAGGCTGCCACAAAGGAATTGGACCACTTAGCTGCGATTAGCTCACTCTCTCCGGAAAGCAGCATGATTGAGTCTTACATCGAGTGGCTGCTGGACTTGCCCTGGACAGCCGAAACAATAGATAACTTAGATATCAATCATGCTCAGCAGATCCTTGACCAAAACCACTATGGGTTGAAGAAAGCCAAAGACCGCATCTTAGAATATTTAGCTGTGCGCAGCCTCAAACCTAAAGTCAGCCGGCAGCCGATCCTGTGCTTTGTGGGTCCCCCAGGGACGGGTAAAACCTCCTTAGGGAAATCGATTGCCGAAGCCTTAGAGCGAAATTTTGTACGCGTTTCTTTGGGAGGCGTACATGACGAAGCGGAGATTCGCGGGCACCGGCGCACCTACCTGGGTGCACTCCCTGGCCGCATTTTGCAGACCATGCGCAAAGCTAAAACCGTAAACCCAGTGTTTATGCTCGATGAAATCGACAAGCTCAATGCCGACTTTCAAGGCGACCCATCGGCAGCGCTACTGGAAGTGTTGGATCCGGAACAAAATTACGCCTTTTCGGATCACTACCTCGAGGTCCCCTATGACCTCTCAAAGGTGCTTTTCATCACCACCGCCAATACGGTCATGACAATCCCACCAGCTCTCCTCGACCGTATGGAAGTGATTGAATTCCCTGGCTACATCGAAGAAGAAAAAATTGCCATCGCAAATCAATTCCTCATCCCCAAGCAGCTGCTCGAAAACGGGTTGGATGAAGAAACGCTGCATTTTACGCCTGAGGCACTGCACCTCATTATCGAGGGTTACACCTATGAAGCCGGGGTGCGTAATTTGGAACGTGAAATCGGGACGGTGCTGCGCAAAATCGCCCGGCTCAAATCTGAGGGGAAGCCCCTACCAAAAGAAATTCTGCCGGAGCAGATCTCGGATTACCTCGGCCCGCAAGAGTTTTACCCCTCTGCTGCAGAGCAAGCCGATGAAATCGGATTAGCTACAGCCATTGCTTGGACGGAAAACGGTGGCGAGATTATGCCTATCGAGGTACTCGTCATTGATGGAAAGGGAAATTTGCAGATTACTGGCCAGATTGGAGACATCATGCAGGAATCAGCGCAAGCGGCGCTCTCGTATCTCAAATCAAAAGCCGAGATCTTCCAGATACCTGAAGGGTTTTTTGAGGATGTGGACATCCACATACATGTTCCCGAAGGCGCCATTGCCAAAGACGGACCGAGCGCTGGGATTACCATCGCGACGGCACTTACTTCAGCTGTGCTCGATGTGCCGGTGAAGCATGACGTGGCGATGACCGGTGAAATCACTTTGCGCGGGCGCGTGCTGCCTGTTGGCGGCATCCGCGAGAAAGTGTTAGCCGCACATCGTGCCGGCATCAAGACAATTTTGCTGCCACGAAAGAATGAAAAAGATATAGCTGAAGTTCCGCCAGCAGTTCTAAAAGAACTCAACTTAGTCCCTGTTGAGCATATGGATGAAGTTTTGGCACAAGCTTTAGCTGATCAACCTGTCAACAGAAAGCCAATTAATCAGCCCAGCCGCAAGGTTAAAAGAAAAAGCGCTCCTCCAGAAGAAGCGCCCAAATAAACACAAAATTGGAGATTTATTTCTCTTCCTCACTCGGCGGAGTGATTTCCTGCTCCGCCTGAAGGGTTTTTATACCATTACGCACCTGCATGAGAACACGGTTCAACTCACTTTCCAGATTAGTTAGCGTTTCAATCACATATCGGTCAGCATCTAACTGTGTCTGCGCGGCTTCTTTACGTGCCTGCTCCAAGATTTGATCGACCTTCACCTGCGCTGCCATGTATATATCGCTCTTTTCAATCATCTTCTCGCTACGTTCGCGTGCCAAGGCTAATGTACGGTTAGCTTCTTCCTGAGCCTGAGCCAAGATGCGGTCTTTTTGGGCAATAATTTGCTGCGCTTTTTTAATATCATCGGGAATGGAGATGCGCATCTGATCAATGATATCCATAAAAGAATCTTCATCCACAACCACACTGCGGCTTAGTGGGATGGGTTTGCTATTATTGAATAGCTCTTCTAAACGATCAACTAAATGTAGGATATCCATAGTGATCTCCTTCTTATCGTATATCACACCTTTAATGAGTTTATCATCATTTATTATTAACTGTGCAGTTTTTATGCCTAAATTTCACATTCCCGGTTCACCATCAGTGCTCTTCAATCTTTGAGAGAAGAGGTTGGCACGACGGTCTGATTATCACCCAAATCCTTGAATTTTGCCTGGAGTGCTCTCTGCACAAAATCCGGCACCATACTGGAGACATCTCCGTCCAGCGCTGCAATCTCTTTCACTGTTGAAGAGGATAAAAAAGTGTGCTGCTCGTCGGTAATCAAGGCTATCACGTCAATATCTGGCTCTAAGCGTTTATTCGCTAAAGCCATCCTAAACTCGTATTCAAAATCAGAAAAGACGCGCAAACCACGCACGATCGCTTGCGCACCCACCTTACGGGCAAACGAAACGGTTAACTCGCGATAACCCATTACGCTGACGTTGGGTAAGCCATTCATCGCCTCTTTCACCAATGCGATGCGTTCCTCTGGTAAAAAGAGCAGCGTTTTAATCGGCTTATCGTAAACCGCAACCACCACCTCGGAAAATAATCGCGACGCCCTTTGCGCAATATCGATATGCCCAAAATGAATAGGGTCAAAAGAACCGGGAAAAATAACTTTGGTCATCTAACTCACCTCTCCACGGCCAGGCAGCTCTGGCCAAAATTGATTGATTGCTGCTTTCAAGGATTGAAACTCAGCTGATTTTAGTTCAGGGTCTGCAGCGTATACCTGCTCAGCTAAGTTGCGTGCCTTCTGCAACAGATGGACATCGGCTAAGTTTGCCATGCGCAAGTCTGGAAAGCCTGCTTGCCGCGTCCCAAGGAAATCTCCTGGTCCGCGCTGACGCAGGTCTTCCTCAGCCAGTTCAAAGCCGTCATTGGTGCGGGTCATCGCAGCTAAGCGCTCGTTTTCAGCAGCATCTTCTCGTTCCGGAATGAGAATGCAGTAAGACTGCGCTTCCCCACGCCCCACCCTGCCGCGGAATTGGTGCAGTTGCGCTAAACCAAAGCGATCTGCTCCCTCAATCACCATCACGGTAGCATTGGGCACATCCACTCCTACCTCTACTACCGAAGTAGAGACCAAGATATCATACTCTCCATTGCGAAAAGCAAGCATTACCGCGTCTTTCTCTGCCGGCTTCATGCGTCCATGCACCAAGCCTACTTTCAGGTGTGGAAAAACCTCCTCTTGCAAGGTTTGTTGTTCTTCCACAGCGGCTTTTGTCTCTTCATTCTCCCCCTGCTCAACCAACGGATAGATGATGAAGGCTTGATGCCCTTGCCGAACTTGTTCTTCAATCAGTTCATACACATTCCGGCGCTCAAAAGGATAGGCAATACGTGTTTCGACGGGCAGCCTACCAGCAGGCATTTCATCCATTATGCTCACGTCTAAATCTCCAAAGATGGTCAGCTGTAATGACCGCGGAATTGGTGTGGCAGTCATCACCAATAAATGAGGATTATTCCCTTTACTGCGGAGGGCTGCGCGTTGTTCCACACCAAAACGGTGCTGCTCGTCCACTACGACCATTTGTAAGTTTTGGAAGGTAACAGGCTCTTCGATTAATGCATGCGTCCCGATAAGCAGCTTGACGGAGCCGTCTTGGAGTCCCTCGGAGATTTCACGCCGCTCCGAGGGGCTAGTATCTCCGGTAAGCAAGCGCACCTGTTCCGGCCTGAGAAAAGCCGCCCCATATCTTCCTGGCTGTGTTGTCAATTTGAGGACGGTCTGATAATGCTGCTCAGCTAAGATGCTGGTCGGCGCCATCAGAGCGGCTTGTGCGCCTCCTGCGATCACAATGGACATGCCTAAAACTGCCACGATGGTCTTACCAGAGCCAACATCGCCTTGCAGTAAACGGTTCATCGGGTGCGCCCTGGCAAGATCAGCGCGAATCTCGTCAAGTGCTTGTCGCTGCGCGTTGGTGAGAGCATACGGTAGATTTTCAATCCGTTCTGCTAACCAGCTATCTTCGACAATATACGGTGTGCCTTCCAAGCCTTGCCATTGGCGTTTCTGTTGGATCACACCTAATTGGAGCAAGAAAAGCTCGTCAAAAGCCAATCGGTATTGTGCTTGTTTAATCTTTTCCTGAGAATCAGGAAAGTGAATTTGCACAAGAGCTTCTTGCAAGGGTATGACCTCTGCTTGCTTTTGGAGAGAATTCGGCAGATAGTCGGGTATGCGCTCTGCCCAATAGTGCACGACGTTAAATTGCGTCTTGCGCAGCCAACGTTGTGTGATTTGTGCTGTAAGTGGATAAATCGGCACAATGCGATTGGTGTTGAGTTGCTGCTGGTCAATAGGCTCGTAATCAGGGTGGTAAAGCACGGGTCTGCCACGATAATTATCTACCTTCCCAGAAATAGAAATAAAAACCCCAGGCTTGAGGTAACGCGTGACGTAGGTCTGATTGAACCACAATAAACGCAGCACACCGGTGGTATCTGAAACAATCACCTCGGTCATCAAACGACCCCGGTTTTGCCGCAAGACTTGTACATCGATAACCTTGGCAATAATGGTAACTTCTTCTCCATAATGCAGCTGATTGATGGGCTTGAGCTGGGAATAATCTTCGTACCGTCGCGGGAATAGATAAAGCAGATCCCGTATGGTGCGTACGCCTAATCTTTCCAAGTTGACAGCCTGCTTCTCCCCGATGCCGCGAATGACGCTGACAGGTGCATCCAACCCCACGGTTGAAGCTGCATGTGAGCGGTTGCTGCCAACCGATCGCCTCTTAGACGGCTGGGGTCGAGTCGTTTTTTGGGGTTGTTCGTCGATTTTAGGCTCAGCAGGTGATCGGGTTTCCTGATTAGGCTCTACTGCTGGCAGTTTTTCGATGCTACTTATGCCCAACACCTTGCCAACTTCAATCAAGGACTGGCGGCGCTCTTCAGCATTTAACGCTTCGTAGTCTTTAAGTTTGGCACTCACTTCTATTATCTGCGCTTCAGGCAGGGCAGCCTCGCGCGCATCACTAAGCAAATTTACAGCTAATTTTTGCATGCCCCCAAAAACCGCTCTGTTGGTATACCCTAACTTGGCTTCCAATTTGAAGATCTTGGCATATTTTTCGGCTAAAGCGTCCATAAGCATCATTTTGTATGTTAATCATACTCGAATTAAATTAGAACGAGGGTGTTGAAAAAAAACTCATCGAGGATCTCTCACTCTCCTCTGTCTAAAATATGGACATTTGAAACAGTTACAAACATTGGTTAATCGATTACATCCAAATTTTTCAAAGTAAAGAATTTCAATCTGCCCTCACC
>DMCS01000086.1 GCA_003445715.1 Candidatus Mesolinea sp.
CGATTCAAAGACTGATAATTAGGACATTTCTATTTCGCTACTTGGGACATTATCACTTTGCTCTTACAGTGAAATTGGCAAAGAAAATACCGGCTATTGCCGGTATTAGAATCCTCCAGCTTGGTTGTTAAAATTAACCTTCAACTAAAGCTCGGCTGACTAAAGTGTTTACTATCGAAACTATGATTGAACCTAGAAGTGCAGCCCAAAAATTCTGGACATGGAAACCGAGGTTAAACCAGTTTACTGTAATCGAAGAGGCTAACATAAATACAGCTGCATTGAGAACCAAGCTAAACAAGCCTAAAGTTAGAATAATCACGCCGCACGAAGCGACCTTAAGTAAGGGTAGTAGGGTTGCATTTAGCAGAGATAGCACCAAAGCCATCACGGCATAGGCGCCCCAGCTACCTTCACTGACCTGAATTCCGGGAACTAACCAGGCAGCCACCATAAGGGCTAAAAATAAGGCAAACCAACGTGCTACAAATTTCATCGTTTTGCTCCTTTCACCTTTTGAAATTATCGCCTATATTCGCAATGCGTTGACTAGATAATCTATCGAAAAAATTGGAGGCGCCCTTGACAGGATTCGAACCTGCAACCAACAGCTTAGAAGGCTGCTGCTCTGTCCATTGAGCTACAAGGGCGTACCCAATATTATTGTATAACAAACTGACGCACTTATGTAGGCCGAATCCCGCGATAAACCTTTCCTGAGCCAATTGTCCTTAAAATCAGATTTGCAGGTCGATTTAAGAGCTTGGAAAGCTCAGTTGGTGTGAGTGGTTGATTTTGATTAACCAGAAAGATTTTAAAAATGGAGTCTACTAAAGCGGTGTTCTCAGACAGAAAATCGGGCTGGCGTGCACAGTGATTTATGAGCGTGTAGAGTAGGGCGTCTTCTTGGGTGACTTCACCGGTTTGTGGGTCGACCAAATCAATCTGATCTTCGTAGCTAAAGTCTGCTAATAGTTTTTGGTGTTCCTCGCAGAGAAAGGATTGGAGGTAGACTTTCCAGTTTTGGTCCTGATTTTTCCACCAATCAAAATCAACGCTAAACTTTGTGTTCAGCGTCGGTTTGATTAGGCTTGAGAACTTAGAATCCATTTATGCTCCTGTTAGTCTATTTCCGTCAGGTTGTAATAATTGTCTCCAACGTGGATGAACTCGCTGTTGTTCCTCAAGACTGCTAAGAGATCCAAGGGTGGTGTGCGGCGGATAACATTCATGGCAGCATACAAATCAATAAAGTGGACATGACGCTGATTATCCAGCTTAGAAAGCTCTGCCATCATGCGTTTTACGTCGGATTTCAGGCTGATATTTTTTGCGCGCCGTTCGTTCCACAAATTATCGAGGGAAGCGACATCCGGGACAGCAATTGCCATACGGTCGTGGATGCCGGCATAAATTGGCTGCCTCAGCAGCGCAATCACCAAACCACCATCTGCACCGACTAAGACGGTCTTGATCCATTCTTTATTAGAACGCTTCTTCTGCGGTACGATTTTTACTACGCCAGGATCTTTAGTAGAGGTAATCTCGATGATACTGCCTGGAATGAGGTTTTGCGATTCGAACCACTCGCGCAGTCCAAAAACGTAGCGGTGCTGCCGCACAACCCAGGCGGAAATCTTTTCGTTATTTTGTGCATCTACCAGTATAAACTTTACGTGCTCAGTTTCTAATGCTGTCGGGAAAATCTGAGCTGTGGTTGGGGTAATCGGCAGCGTGCCTGTGCGCCAATGAGGGTAGTTTAGGACGATAGAAGTCTGGGTGATTCTTTCCTCGGGTTCGGAAATTTCGCTCGGAGTCAACTCGTCATTCAGACTGAGGACCATTTTAAGTGTGTCCTCAGAGATTTCCTGGAGTTCTGTAACTTCAGGTTTGACGCGCAAATAAAGTGGGATTTCCCGGACCTCTTCGGGTTCGAAACGGCGTAAGAACCAGGCGATTTTGCCACTTGTTCCAACCTCATCGAAACGTGGATCTTCTTGCATGGCGTAATTCAGCGAAAATTCCAAGAGCTTGAGGTTATCTGTCTGATCGAGTTCCATCTGCTTAAGCAGCTCTTCGGGGCTCATCGGTCCGCCTTTATGAGCGTCTAGCAGGGCTTCGGCAAGGTTGAGATAACCTTGATTGATGTCGATCAACAAGGACTTTGGGAACCAAGTGTCACCAATACGGACGATATCACTTTGCTCTTCGAGTGCTACGCGGAGCTTTTTCTTGATATCTGAACCATAGTTTTTGAGTATCGTTTCAACAGTCTGATCAACGCTAGAATCGACTATATTCCGTTGGGTATTAAGGGGATGCTCTGCCAATTCAGCTGCAAATGCGCGTTTTTCACCGTCTTCGAATTCGACAGTGATTACCTTGAAGTCCCCGATTTCAGGGTTGTTTCCCTTCCTGGCAGCAGTAACTGTTCCGCTTTTCCAATCCAAATTTTGAAACGTTATTTGTTCCCCGATTGTGTATTGTTCTTTAGGGAGATAAATCTTACCTAAAGTTTTCTGCCGTTCTTCAAGCTCTTTTCTTTCACTTTCAAAGCGGTTATGGATAAGGATTCTAGTCAAAGTCTCAATAGGAAGCGGCGTTTCTGTTTCAAACAAGTGAGCCAGCAAATCTTGTAAATCAGTTTTAGTAATAGTGAGATTTTTCCAGAGCTCGTTATTCAAATATTTTTGCGGTACTGCCATTCCAGACCTCATGCATCTCGTATTAATGGGCATATTATACTTGAAAAAATAAATCTACAAAAAGAATAGAATTGGCAGAACTATATATGTAGATTAATTGCGCATAGCCATTTCTTGACAGTTAAAACATAAATCCGCGACCATCCAAATCCCATGACCTTTCGATCTCCGAATAACTGACTATCCTATCAAGAAATTTATATTTCAAAACGCTCCAAATACTGAGATCTACGGTCAAGTGTCTCGCTTAGTCAAAAGAATAACGAGATCTAATATTAATTGCGCATAGTCAATATAAACAAATTATAAAAAATAACAATCCATCCCACTCAAACACACGTACTTTTCTACCTCACAAAAAAAGCAATTAAAATGCCGATAATAAGTCCCAAGAAAGACGATGTAATCAACATAAACGCTTCCCCCTGTTTCATTCTTTTTCTGACTGTTCTTGTCGGAATCGTCGCATTAGAATAAATAAGGCTTTTACTCTCACGCGGCGTAATTTTAATAGTTGGCTGGGAGCTTAGATCAACTTCTCTGGATTGCCTGGACAATATTGCACGGATTGGCTCAGGATCTATACTTTGCTGTTGATTTTGGGCTAAGAATTCCAAACGCACTGCATCAGGAGCGGAGGGGGGTGGGGCGATGGCTTCTTTGCGCTCGCGTCCTCTTCTCCCAATTGGCAGCAATAAATTCCAGATAAAAATTTCTAATGACTTGAACAAGTTTTCCATTAGGTCGTTTTATCCTCTGGATGAAGACATTTTTATAATATTTCCATCCGCATTTGCGACGACACGCACAGTTTGCTCTATCGTTTTCCCAGTTGGGAGTTTATTGGTTTTGCTGAAGATCAGTAAAAACCGACTTCCCTGAGCACTAACCTTGGGTTTAACCCCTTTCAACCCGGGAAAACGAGCATACACCACATGGCAGACTTTTGTAATCGCTGCAGAATCCATGGTGAATACCTTTCACTTATTTTGATTATAGGACCGTCGCCTAAGAAAAGCGGGCACATCAAGATTATTCTCAGGTTCTACCTTATTTATGTAGTCCATTTCGTTGATTTCGTTTACAGGATGAAACACCATGGTGTTATCAGTATTGGTTTTTTGCGTATTCCAACTAAAGGACTCATCTGGCATTGTCTTTTGCTCAAAAGGGAGGTTGTGGATTTTTTCCTCCCTCATTTCTCCCGGCTTATTGCCGATGCCTGTTACGATCAGAATGAGTTGCACGCGGTCTTCCATGCGTGGGTCAGTGATGACACCAGGAATAATATCCGCGTGATATCCCGAGGCTTCTTGAAGGATTTGCAATGCGTCAGTTACATCGCGGAAAGAGAGATTTGCGCTGCCGGTGAAATTTGCAATCATATTTGTAGCTGAATAAAGATCAATTTCATCGAGCAGGGGATGATGTAAAGCTTTATCGATGGCTTGTTTTACACGGTCTGGCCCGCTGCCTGTTCCAATTGCCATCAACGAACCGCCACCGCGCTGCATAACACTCTTGATATGCGAGAAATCCACATTAATGAGTCCAGTTTCCGTAATTAACTCAGATATGCCTTGCACACCCTGCCGTAGGACGTCATCAGCTAAAGTGAACGCCATCTCTAAAGGCAGGTCGCGTGGGGCAACCTCAATGAGCTTATCATTAGGGATAGCGATGAGGGTATCAGCATATTGACGCAGCTTTTGTAAGCCTATTTCACAATTTTTCTGACGTTTTCCGAGCTCAAATGAGAAGGGTTTCGTAACGATGGCAATCGTGACCGCCCCTACCGCTTTTGCCACTTTTGCAGCAATCGAGATGGCACCGGTTCCTGTGCCACCGCCCATACCGGCAGTAAGAAAGACCATTTCTGCTCCATCCATAATTGCAGCAAGGTCGCGATAACTTTCCTCTGCCGCAGCCTCACCAATTTCAGGGATACCGCCTGCACCTAAGCCGCGTGTAGCTTTTGGGCCCAATTGAATCTTGTTTTGTGCCAGATTAGTTGCTAAGACCTGCGCGTCGGTATTACAGGCGACAAAGGTAACCCCTTGCATACCACTTTCAATCATGCGGTTGATTGCATTACAACCCCCACCACCAAGACCCATGACCACAATTTTGGGCAAGGGGCTAGAAATCGGAGTTCTTGAAGAATAGGAAGGATTTGTACTCATTATTTCACCTCAGATATGTTTTCAGGCGGTAATCCTGACGCTATTTACAATTTTCTCATCCACCTGGCAGCCAGCCTCGTGCAGCATTTGTAGGTCATGCTCACTAAAAGCTGAATCTTCATTCCAGACGGTAACTTTACGTGCGTTCATCGCTTCAATCAGTGAAAAACCAATCGTTGGCCGCGTTTCACGGATAATCGGGCGGACGCGATCTAAAATGTTTTCAGGAATTCCCCAATCATAAGAAGGTAATAGTAAATAATGGTCAATCGGATACAACCACTGTGCTAAGCGATCAGCGACGGGGTACTCCTCATCTTTTTGAGGATTTTCTTTTAGATGTTGTTTATACAGACTGATAGTTTCTTGTTTTGGGTTACCTTGCTCATCAAACCAAGCCGCTTGTTCTAATGAATCGGATTCATTGGAGCTAAGCAGCCAAAGCAAACATCCTAAAATTTCCTCGGGCAAGCTATTTTCTCGCGCTTCAGAAGGGTCGGAATTGGCTAGCTTTACCAAGTCTTCAAAGTTAAGTGCAGGGTCCAACTGGTTCTTTTCTATACTTGCTGCTCCAAACCAAAATAGAAATATTTTCGGGGTGATGTTGAGCGTAGACTTTATGAGATCTCGATACCATTCCCAAGTATTGATTCCCTGATGATCCTGCTCGCCAATTTCCGTTTTGCTATAAGGGCGAGGCGTTTTCCACTTGGCTGTTGCGCCTTTGCCCCAGCTGAGTGGCTTGGAAAAGGTCTGCCCACTCACTGCCATATGCAGGTTTGCAGTGAAGTCAAGCGATTTGCGTTGCTGGACTAACTGCATCACCTTCTTGAGAAATGAAAGATCCCAATAGTCACCACCGGGCAGCAAAGGCGGGAAGACAGGGATGAGGTTATTTTGCTCTGCAGCGCGCACAAAGGGCAGATAACGATCCAAGAAGCGTTCAACCAAATCTCCCTGAGACCAGGTACCTTCTAACCAAGAAGACTTAACATTAGGGCTTTTAAAGAAAACAACGTATTTAACTCCCCAATGAGCATAGGCTGAAAGCAGCACTGTGAGGTCATCCGGCTTGGCATTGCTATTGATCTTCATGTCGAAGTCAATAATCGGCTGAATACCACCCTGGACCAAACCAACAATAAATTCTTCCGGAATTGCTTGCGTAGTTGAGCTTTTTAAAACAAGCCAACCGGCATTGAGTGCTTGCAACTCTGGCAGCCAAAGATTGAGGTCTCGCACCTGATAGTGATTGACATCCTGAAAGTAATGAAATCCCAGTCGTTTGCTCATGGTTCTTCCTAATTTTTTGTTAGTTCAGCTATGATGATGCAAGATATATGCCAAAATACATCATTTTATTATGCTATAATTGCGCGAATGATCCTTATCACTGGTGGTACCGGTTTTATAGGAATGGAATTAATTAATCAGTGTTTAGATAGTAGCCGACCTTTTCGGTTATTAATCCATCCGGAAGAATCAACACCAAAACTCCCTAAAGGCGTCCAATTTGATGCTGCTATATGCGCATTTTCAGATGAGCGTGGGCTGAAAGCTGTTTTGCAGGATGTTGAAGCCGTCTACTTCATATCTATCGCTGATCAAAGTACAGCCAACTTAAATTTACAGCAAACTGAAATAAGCGAAATCGAGAGCTTTACGCATGCTGCTCAACAGGCTGGGGTAAATAGGTTTTTCTATTTGAGCCATCTGGGCGCAGATCGCGCCTCGGCTTTTGATCTGTTGAAAGCCAAAGGAATTGCAGAGCACATAATCAAGGAAGCGGGGATCCCTTACACAATCATTCGCAGTAGTATCGTTTATGGTAAAGGAGATGTTTTTTCAGAAAATTTAGCTCGCTGGATCCGCTATTTTCCTGGTCGTGTTCCAATCCTTGGCGATGGCAATGTCAACTTACAGCCTTTATGGGTACAAGACCTGGTGACCTGTATGTTATGGGCAATGGATATGCCTTCAACTGAAAATAATATCATTGAAATTGGTGGACCCGAATATCTCACTTTGCTAGAAATCCTACAAATTATTGCTCAAAAACTGCGAAAGAAACGCAGTTTTTTCGATGTGAATACAAACCAATTGCAACGTTGGCTGCGTTTGATACGAAGCTTGCACCGCGATTTTCCCCGCACGGCTTATTGGATGGATTATTTTATTGAAAATCAAATTTGTGCATTGGATTCCATTCCGCGCATTTTTGGTATAAATCCTGCAAGATTCCATCAAAACATTGATTACTTAATTCCACAGACAAAAGGAATTTAAAGAAAAATTATGAAGATTTGCATTCATGGTCATTTTTATCAACCCCCGCGAGAAGACCCCTTTTCAAACTATATCCCTGACGAAACTGGCGCAGAACCATTCAGAAACTGGAATGAGCGAATACTTTTTGAGTGTTATCAGCCTAACGCTAAAGCGAGAAATTTTGAGAAACTCAGTTTCAACGTTGGCCCCACTTTGTTCAATTGGTTAGCTGACTTTGATCCTGAAGTGAGCGATATAATCATCGAGCAGGAACAGGAGAATTACCACCGTTTTGGGGTTGGGAATGGGATGGCACAAGGATATAACCATCTCATCATGCCTTTAGCCACCCTTGAAGATAAAATTACCCAAGTGCGCTGGGGGAGAGAAGATTTTTATCACCGCTTTGGGCATAAACCAGACGGGCTATGGCTGCCCGAAACTGCTGTAGATCTAGAAACGCTGTGCGTTCTCTCAGATTGCGGCATTAAATTTACAATTTTAGCCCCGTGGCAAGTAATTCCTGAAGAGGCAAGTCGGGGTCCTTTTCTGATTGACTTGCCTAATGGGCGGGAGCCATTTATTGTATTCACTTATGACCAGGAATTGAGCACCCAGGTTAGTTTTAATCCAAGCGCAACCGTCAATGGCGACCTCTTTTTGGATAATCTTCTCCGTAACCGTCTTGATAACCCTAATGAATTGGTGTTAATTGCCAGCGATGGTGAGCTTTATGGGCATCATCAACCATTCAGAGATCATTTCCTTTCTTATCTGATGGACGGTGCCGGCACGCGTAGAAATATTGAATGGACTTATCCGGCTAAGTGGCTGCAAGAGCATGAAGTAACCACCAAAGCTCGACTCGTGGAAAATTCTTCCTGGTCCTGTATGCATGGCGTGGATCGTTGGAAGCAAGCTTGTGGGTGCACACCGAACGCCGTATGGAAAGCAGCCCTGAGGGACGCCCTTGACCGCACCGCAGTAATGCTGGATACACTTTATATGCAAACGCTCTCACCCATTTTTCCCGAACCGTGGGAGCTTCGGCATCGGTACATCGAGGTACTTTGGGGCAAGCGCACACTACAAGATTTGTGTTACCAGCTTTCAGGGAGAAGGCTAACGCCAACGGAATTGAATATCGTTCAAGATCTGCTCTCGGCGCAATATGAACGGCAGCGAATGTTCACTTCTTGCGGATTTTTCCATGATGAGTTCTACCGCTTAGAACCGCAAAACAATATCGCCTATGCCGCCAAAGCGGTTTACCTGACCGAACGGGCAACGGGCGCTGAGCTTAGGTCGGTTGTTACCGATTTGCTCCAACGCGTGCAAAGCGAAAAGACAAGCCTGAGGGGCGATACCGTTTTCTCTCAGACAATGATGCGCGCTCAGGCTGAGAACGCGGCTTAATCTAGCGCTGCTTGGAGTTGATCAAGCCGGAATTCGGATTGCGCAAAAGCTTTTCGCATCACAGAAAAAATTGGCTCCGCCCGCAAGATAGCTTCAACTAGTTCAATTGTGGATATGCTTGGATCAGAGGCATAACGCAATATGGTGGCAATGTGCATGTACCAAAGCATGGACTCAAATTTCTCTTTGTTGAACCAGAAGACCCGGTTATATTCGTTTAATTCCAAGTAATCCTTGAATTGCTCATCCTGGAGCCATTCCTCTAAAAGCCCGCTGGGCGTGAGTTCTTTTTCCGTGAGCCAGTTTGTATTGATAAGCATCCATTGAATTGCTTGATACGCTTTATAAGCTTCGTAATCGCCAAAGCCTAAACCCCTTAGGGTTTCGGTAACCAGTCGCGAAGTCGGTTCCTCGGCTAAGAGGCGTCTGGCAGCCTGAGCGTTTTCCAGATTATTGGCAGGTCCAGCCAGATTGCTGAGGAAATTCCAAATCAGCAGCACAAACTTAGCTCGTGGATCAATATTCTCCAGAACTTTGCTTAGTTGTGGTGCAATCTTTTTACTAGAAAGACCTATGTTCTTTTCCAAATTTTCAAGATCAAGAATTTGCCTCAGGCACTTTTCCATCATTTTGCTCGCGGCTTCCATGTCACCGTCAGGGGCGAGCCCTTGATATTGCATAGCATTACCAGCCTGCCGTATTAGATCCAGATTGACATGTAACAAGCCCTCAAGCGAGGCTGGGTTTTCACGGTCTTGTGCTAATTCAACCAAGTTACTTAAGTTTGTAGCGTTAATGACTTGTCCTAATGGCTGCAGCACTGGTCCGAGGATGATTTCACGCCTGGCAACGTCTAAGTTGGAAACCCCTCTGCCATTGAGGTGTGCGTTAAGCTCCGCGTATTCATTCCCGCTAACAAGCTGGAAATCCATAAACACATGGTGCTTATACGCATCGAGGGCAAAGAACATCCCACGCTCGTGAATTTCCTGTACGGAGCGGATGTATTCAAGTTTATCGATATAATCCCGAAAGGTTACAAAAGTATTGGAACCGGCGTTGAGGTGAAGGGCATCAGCAAGTTCTTGCGTTTCTAGATAAGAACCATCGCTGCTTTTTATAAGGTATGGTAACGAGGTCTTAATCCAACCCGAAGTTGAGCCAAAGCGGTTGTGGTAAACCACCAAAGCCGCTTGGCTTCCTTCGCTGTTGCTATAGGCATAGACGTTCTCGTCCACGCTTCCTGACGACGTGTAGAAGTCATACAATCTAAAATTATCTACATTAGCGAAGATACGCCGGTGATGAACAAGCGGAAAGACATCCGTCTCGTGCCGGTGTATGAGCGCGTGATCTGGTGCCTCATCCCAGTAGGGGCGGTAATACTCCATACCGTACTTCTCGGCATAGCCCTCAATTTGCCCATGTCCAAACATAGGCAATCCAGGCATTGTAACCATCACCGTGCAGATACCAAAGTACTTGTCACTTTTGCCGAATTGTTCCACCGCGGTTTTCTCGTCAGGGTTATTCATAAAATTGACGTAGCGCTTAAGAATTTGCGGGTCGTAAACCAATGTGTTTTTAATCAGTTGGCGGTATTTGTCGTTTTCCTCATTGCGCAGCATGTTCATAAAAGCGCTGTTATACACGCGATGCATGCCTAAAGTGCGTACAAAATAACCTTCCATCAACCAAAAGGCTTCTGCGAGCAGGAGAGTATCCGGCACTTCTTTTGCCACGCGTTCTACCACCTCGCGCCAAAATTCTTCTGGCATAGCACGGTCGAATTCCTCCTTGGTCATGGCGTGCTCTGCGCGTGAAGGGATATCACCACCAGTGCCAGGCTGTGGGAACCATAGGCGCTGATAATGTTTCTTAGTCAGTGTCATCGCCGCATCGAAGCGAATAATTGGGAACTTGCGTGCGACCGAAAGAATCGTTTTAATCACAGCCTCGCGCACTTCGGGATTGAGGTAGTTTAGCTGGGCGGTGTCATTCCAAGGCATACTGGTGCCGTCATTTCCATGATAAATAAAGCGCGTATCGCCATTGCGGTGGTCATAGCGCTTGAATACAACCGCAGCATCACTACGGGAGTAATAATGATCCTCGATGTTAATGCTAATATCAGGATTTTGAGAAAGATCCGGTCCATTGAAGGTGTAATTCGGGAAGGGGCTATAATCTTGTCCTATAAACCAGTCAGGATGTTCGTAAACCCAATCCGAGTCGATCCCCATGTGATTAGGAACCATATCACTGGCTAAGCGAATCCCGCGCAGGCCAGCGCGTTGGCTCAAGTTCTGATAAGCAGCTTCGCCGCCCAAGCGCTCGGCAATTTGATAGCGAGCCAGCGAATATGCTGAGGAGACTGCATCGGGGTTGCCGCATAATTGCTTGATGCGCCGAGAAGCCTCACTGCGCTCCCATAAGCCAATCAGCCACAAACCGGTGAAGCCCCAGCGGGCTAATTGGTCTAAAGTTTCGTCTGGAACCTGATCGAGGCGTTCGATTGGGCGCTGAAAATGTTTCGAAAGTTGATTGAGCCACACGAAAGTGTTCTTAGCAATCATGACCACCCTTGGCATCCAATCGCTATCTGGGCTGAAGCGCTCCACTTCGAGGTCCAGGCTCGCATAATCCGGGACAAGGGTGGGTCCCGGTCCAGCGAAAATAGCCCGCTCTTCTTCTTTGATGAGATCTAGGCTGCCGAGCAGGCGGTAAAGGAATTTGCCTAAGTATTTCGCCCAGTGCTGGCGGATGTATTCTAACTGACCGCTCAAGGATTGCGGCATAACGATGGCTGGCGTGCGCAACATTGTGACAAGGTCCTGATTTTCGGGACCAAATACGGGTTGGTGCTTGAAAAAAACTTTGATGCCATCAATCAACTGATCATAGGCGGTTGTTTTTTGCAGCTTACTGTCATCGAAGAGCTCAGAATAAGGTTCAGCGGCTGGGTTAGCATTGGTTAACCAAAGCACGAGAAGTTCCTCGAGCGCTAAATGATAGTGCGATACTCCTTCTGTCTCTCCGGCGAGATAATCCTTGAGACTCAGCTCGCCTTGGTAGACATCCACCGGTGGAAACTCGTTCAAAAAAGCCTCTATGCTTGATTCAACTTTTTCCCGACCTAATTTTGCAACCAGCTCAGTATAAAGGGCTTCACGAATATCTTTCCCATATTCTTGATAATATTCCCCAACGATAAGATGAAAAATTTCGTCAATTAATCCCAAGGCATTAATTTGCCCAGGGGAGACGAAACCTTTATCCCCTGGTTTTTTCTGGGCGTTGATTTGTGCCGCGAACTGGCGCGCAGCTTGAAAATTAGCAAAAATAACGTTGCCATTTTGGGAGAATAAAAGCTGGTCGAACTGATACTTATCGCGGCTTGCACGGGAAACGTGAAACTCCATCATGAGAACTCTCCTGTTTTTGCTGGTTGTGACTGTGCAATGATGCAAAATGATACCCTTTGGGCTCTTTAGCATGTGGATATTATACCCGTTTGCTTTTGTTACCTCAGGGTGCTCATTTTTATAGGCACTAGCCGAATTTTATCATTCTTGTCTCAGGATGTGGGTGAGAATATTTGAGCCTGATCCACCAATATTTTGTGCCATGCCGTAGCGGTTTCGCTGGACTTGGGTAGCACCCGCCTCTCCCCTCAATTGCATGGTCACTTCGACTAGTTGGTATAGACCGGTAGCACCCACAGGGTGGCCACGCGCCTTCAATCCACCCATGGTCGCCACAGGGATTTCTCCATCAACCTTAATTTTTCCTTCCAATGCCATGCGCGGACCCTGACCGGGCTCACAAAAGCCGCAAGATTCTAAGGCTAAAGCTGCCATTATTGAAAAAGCATCATGATATTCAAACACGCCGATATCTTTTGGGCTGATGCCGGCTTGTGCGTAGGCTTTGCGTGCAGATTCCTGTGCAGCTAAAAGTTTCAGGGGATTCGTGCGATGCTGCAAGGAGATGGTATCCGTTGCTGATGCAGATGCTGCCACGCTTACAGTGCGGTGCTTCCCATTTGGGCGGGAATTGGTAATAAAAATTGCAGCTGCGCCGTCACACACTGGGGAAGCGTCTAACAAGTTGATTGGGTCGCAGACCATACCGGCACGTTCAAAATCAGCTGCACTAATCTTGTTGTGAAAGCGCGCATTAGGGTTGTGCACCGCATTTGCATGGGCATTAATCGAAAAACCGGAAAAATCCCGCGCTTCCCAGCCATATTCAAACATATAGCGGCGCATCAATAATGCGTTTAGCGCCACAAAAGAGACACCAAAATCACCTTCAAGTTCAGCATCAGAGGCTGTCACCAGGCTGGTAGTTATTTCGTTGATGGGCGAATCGGTCATTTTCTCTACACCTATGATTAGCGCAGAGGACAGCTCTCCTGACCCTACAGCCATCAGACCTGCCCGAAAAGCAGCTGCTCCAGAAGCACAGGCGGACTCGATGCTCAGGCTTTCCTTGTGATGCGCACCGATCCAATCAGCAATAAGTGCACCTAACTGCAACTGCTTATTAGCTGTCCCGGACATCATATTTCCAATGAAAATTCCTTCAGGATAGCCCAAGCCAGCATCCTCGATCGCCATAAGCGCGGCATCTCCGGCTAATTCCTTTAGAGATTTCTCCCAGTTTTCCCTGACGGGCGTTTGCCCAATTCCAGCAATATAAACTTTTTCCATATAATCCCTTTCAACTTTCAGCTTTCATTTTATTGTATGGTGAAACACTCTAAAAAACTCTCAAACTTTATGCGCCTGTAGGTATAATCTCTGGAAATGAGTATGAGGAGACAAAATGGCGATCTTTGATATTAGTACTGGTATCGATGAGCGCTTACCGCTCTGGCCAGGAGATCCTGAATTAAAGCTGCACTGGGCAGCGCAAATCCAACAAGGTGACCTAGTGAACCTAACCGAACTCTCTATGGGCATTCATAGTGGTACACATATTGACGCACCCCTGCACTTTTTGCCAAACGGCAAACCTATTGATAGTCTAGGCTTAGATGCTTTGATAGGGGAAGTCCAGGTCTTAGATATCCCGCAGGAAGTGGACGTAATTACGTCCGAGTCTCTGCAAAATTTAGTTGAAATCAATGCTTCTCGGGTGCTTTTTAAGACTAAAAATTCACAATTTTGGGACTCTCCCATATTTCAACAGGATTATGTCGCCTTAGAAGCCAGCGCTGCCCAGTGGCTTGTAGAGCGCGGGGTGAAGCTGGTCGGGATTGATTATCTTTCTATCGCGCCTTTCAAAGACCCAGCCCCAACGCACGAGATTCTGTTGAGTAATGAGGTAGTCATAGTTGAGAGCTTGGATTTGCGTTCGGTTGAACCTGGATTATATACTTTGATTTGCCTACCCCTTAAACTAGTGGGCAGAGAAGCTGCACCCGCCCGAGCCATCCTCATAAGCCCTGAAATTTAGGCTAAATTGCGCATATCTAATATAAACATTAGCTCGCGATAATGGGCATGGTTAATAAGTGAAAAGCTAAAGTCTCCACATCCCGTGCCTTTTTGGAATCCTCTAATTGATGAATAATTTCTTCGATATGCGCACGGATGACCGGGTCATCCTGCAAATGTTGATAGGGGTCTAAATCTCCTGAAAAAATATCGTCTAGACCCATGCGTGTATACAGCTCACTGACCATTCCGTAGCTCCACTGGTCGGAGATCTTCAACTCATCTGCCAAGTCTCGCCTGCCAATAGAAAAAATAATAGCCAACCGAGCGATGTCCTCTTGGCGGGTAGTAAATCCGGGGAAAGTCTTTCCGCGCAAAATCATTTTATTGCTTGGCAATGCGATTCCTTCTCGGTAGAAAGCTTCCTCAGCCTGGGGGGTAAGGACAAAATTTCCCTCAGAGGCAAAGGTCAGCGCCCATGCTAACGAGGTGGAAATTTCCTGTTTAAGCAAATAACCGTTAAACAAGCTGGGATCAGTTTTCTTGAGCAGCCGTAGATTTGGGTAAGAAGCAATTAAAACGACTTTAGGTTGCGCTTCCGCCTGAGCGAGGTCATTGAGCTGATGGCTAAACCTCGACCAATACTGATTGGTATCCAAGTCCACAAGGAGCATATCAGGCTGAGGAAGCATCTGTTCGAGTGCTTTCGCGAGGTCGTCCTGCAGTGTCATTTCAGCAATTACACGTGTGCGCCAATCGCGAACGAGAAGCAAACACATCCAGTTCTGTGAATAAATATCGTCACTTACTATGGTAACTAAAATATCTTTGGACATCATTCCTCTCTAGTAATTATCCGTGAAATTCTGGCGTACTCTCTTCAGGTATTATAATTACAAACGCTTATTTTTTATTGAGAAAACGATGAGGTGAGAAATGACACAAAGGGTAGCGGTCTTGACAAGTGGCGGCGATGCACCTGGTATGAATGCAGCCATCCGTGCGGTAATCCGCTGTGGTGTGAGTAAAGGTTGGCAGATGTACGGCGTCTTGCATGGATATAAAGGTCTTATTTCTGGTAATATAAATCAAATGACCACGCGCGATGTGGGTGGCATTATTCAGCGGGGCGGTACAATTCTCGGAAGCGCGCGCTGTCCAGAGTTCATGACAGTAGAAGGCAGAAAACTTGCCATCCGAAATTTAAATCAAGCCGGCATCGACGCGTTAGTTGTGATTGGGGGGAATGGTACTCAAACTGGCAATTATGAATTGCATCGTCTAGGCTTCCCTGTGGTGGGGATTGCATCAACTATTGATAATGACCTTTTTGGCTCGGATATTACCATCGGTGTGGATACAGCCCTCAATATCGCTTTGGAGGCTATCGACCGATTGAAAGTAACCGCTTCTTCTCATCAACGGGCATTTATCGTCGAAGTGATGGGGCGCAAGTGCGGTTATTTAGCTCTTATGGCTGGCATTGCCGGCGGTGCTGAAGCCATCACTCTGCCAGAGGTACCGACTAATCCCGAAGAAGTTGCCCAAACCTTACAACTTGCTTATGAGCATGGCAAATCCCATGCCATTGTGGTTGCCGCCGAAGGCGCCGATTACAACGCTGCTGCTTTGACGGAATTTTTTGTCAGCAACAAAGAACGTTTAGGGTTTAGTGTGCGTTCGACTATCCTTGGACATGTACAACGCGGCGGCAATCCCAGTGCATACGACCGCACGCTGGCAAGCCGCTTTGGCTGTGAGGCTGTTGAAGCCATCGATCGGCAGGAATTTGGCGTCTTGGTAGGTCAATTGCACGGAAAAATTGCAACCACACCCTTAGAAGAAGTAATCAATACAAAGAAAGAGCTGGATATGGACATGGTGAAATTGGCTAGACTTCTGGATTAGCCTATTTCATGCGTAAGTAGGCTTCCATAAAGTTATCTAGATCACCATCGAGAACAGCTTGCGTGTTAGACGTCTCATACTCAGTGCGGTGATCCTTAACCATCTGATATGGGTGCAACACATAAGACCGAATTTGACTGCCCCATTCAACCTTCTTGAATTCGCCTTTGAGCTCCGATACCATTTCTTCGCGGGCTTGCATTTGCAGCTCAAATAGACGTGAGCGTAAAACCTTGAGAGCATTCTCTCGGTTCTGAGTTTGAGAACGCTCATTTTGGCATGTGACGACCAATCCGGTGGGGAGGTGGATAATGCGCACAGCGGTCATGTTCTTTTGAACGTTTTGCCCGCCAGCTCCCGAAGATTTATAGACTTCGATGATGATATCGTCGGGATGAATCACGACTTCTTCGTTATCTTCCAGCTCTGGCAAAACTTCTACCAGAGCAAAGGAGGTATGCCGGCGATGGGCTGCATCAAAAGGGGATAGCCTCACTAGGCGGTGAACACCTTTTTCGGCTTTGAGGAATCCATAAGCCATCTTGCCTTGTATTAAAATGGTTACCGATTTGATACCGGCTTCTTCGCCGCTGCTCCGGTCTAAAATTTCGGTTCTATACCCATGCTGTTCTGCCCAACGCAAATACATTCGTTCTAACATCTCCGCCCAATCTTGGGCTTCCGTCCCTCCAGCCCCGGCGTGGATGGCTAAAATTGCATTTCCTTTGTCGTACTTGCCGGAGAACAGCAGCTCAGTTTCTTTTCGCGCTAAGATTTGCTCAAGAATTTCAACTTGGCTTTCAATCTCCGTAGTTAAGGAGCCGTCATCCAGTTCAAGTAGTGATTTGAGCTCGGTTAAATCGGTGGTGAGCTTGTGCCACTCGTTAATGATGTCACTCAGTTCAGTTATGGATTTCATGACTTTTTGCGCAGCCTCTGGGGAATCCCAAAAATCTGGCGCTTCTGTTTGCTTTTGAAGTTTTTGGAGCTCTTGCTCTTTTACAGGTAAGTCAAAGATGCTCCTGAAGCGCGCGGCTTTGGGTTTCTAATGCTTCGATGCGGTCAGATAGATCAGACATTTTTTCTCCAAAATTAGCGTTCCAGAATGCCTTCCACGAAGGCGTTGCGGTCGAAAAGCTGTAAATCATCCATACTCTCACCTAAACCGGCGTAAAGGATGGGAAGGTTGAGCTGGTGTTTGATGGCGAAAGCCATACCACCCTTGGCAGAGCTATCCAGTTTTGCCAAGATGGCACCGTCTAATTCCACGGCTTTCTGAAAAGCTTTGGCTTGCTGGAGCGCGTTTTGCCCCGTGGTGGCGTCCAAAACAATCCATGAATGGTGGGGGGCGCCCGGCAGGGCTTTGCCAGCCACACGGTAAACTTTCTTGATTTCTTCCATTAAGTTATAGCGTGTGTGCAACCTGCCAGCTGTGTCAATCAGTACCACATCCATACCCCGTGCAATGGCGGACTTGATCCCATCATAAGTTATGGCGCCGGGGTCGCTATTAGGGTTCGAGGTGATGATGGGAACATCAACGCGTTTGCTCCAAATCTCTAATTGATCAGCAGCTGCTGCCCTAAAAGTATCCCCTGCAACCAAGAGGACTTTCTTGCCCATCTTTTTATAGCGCGCAGCCAGTTTTGCAATCGAAGTAGTTTTACCTGAGCCATTGACACCTACAATCATGATTACCGTAGGTTTTGCAGAAAGATCGGGTTCTTCTGGCTGATCCAAAAGATTGAGCAGTTCTTCTTTTACCAGCTCGTAAAGTTGTTCGGTGCGCGTAAGCCCTTGCTTTCGCACCTTTTCCATGCAATTTTCAATGATGCTGGACGTGGTTTCCACGCCTAAATCAGCTTGGATCAATAAAGCTTCCAGTTCATCCCAGCTATCATCATTTATCTCAGTTGTGCCAAAGAAGTTAGCAATACGACCAAAGGTTACATCACGCGTTTTGGTCAGGCTTTCGTGCCATTTATCAAAAATATTTGCCATAGAAGTTAAATTATAATGGATGTTGACGAAGGTTGCTAATTGAGCAGATCTTATAGGATTTTTGTAATTTACGCTGTTATTTCAGCACCAGCGAGTTGACCGCAGCCAGCTTGGATCTCTACGCCGCGTCGTAATCGTATCGATACAGGGATTCCCTGTTCTTCGAGGGTAGCTGAAAACGCGTGCACTTTTGCTTTTGGTGATCCTTGCAATGAGTATTTTTTACTCGGGTTAAGCGCAATCAGATTGACATGACAAAGCATGCCCTTCAATAAGCCTGCTAAAGCAAGCGCTGCTTCGCGCGAGTCGTTTACGCCATCGATAAGAGCATATTCAAACGAGATTCTTCTGTGGGTTTTCTCAGTATAAGCTTTGCACACAGGAATAAGTTTATTAATCGGAAACATACGGTTAGCGGGCACAAGCTGACTGCGCAAGGCGTTATCGGCTGCATGCAAGCTCACGGCTAAGTTAACCTGCAAGTTTTCCTCAGTAAACTGCTCGATTTTTGGAATAATCCCAACGGTGCTGATAGTGATGCGCCGAGCTCCGAAATTCAACCCTTGCTGGTCCATCAATCTCCGCACGGAATCCATCGTAGCTTCGTAGTTTAAGAAGGGTTCACCCATACCCATATAGACAATATTGGTTAATTTTTGGTTTTCAGCTTGTAGCTGGCGCATAAAATGGAGTACTTGGGCTAAGATTTCACCCGAAGAAAGGCTGCGAACAAACCCCATTTGCCCCGTGGCACAGAAAACACATCCCACTGGGCAGCCCACTTGAGTGGAGATGCACAGGGAGTTGCGACGCTCATAACGCATCAGCACGGCTTCGACGCTGGTGCCATCTTGCAGCGCAAACAAGACTTTTTCGGTCAAACCGTCCTGCGAGCGCAAAGATTTCTGCACACGCAGAGGGTTGATAATAAATTGTTTGGATAAACTATCACGCAAATCTTTGGGGATGTTTGAAAACTGCGAAAAATCTGTATATAAACGTGTGTAAAGCCCTTCCCAAAGCTGCTGGGTTCTGAAAGGCGGTTGATCAAGCTCAGCCAAAGTTGAATTCAATGACTCGAAATCAAGATCATAAATAAGGGGTTTAGCCATAAATGAGCTCGGTTAAGTCTTTCGCGACCAAGTCTGGCTGAGGCTGCCAGCTGTGTGCCTTGACCTCATCCGTCACACCGGAAAGGACTAGCCCTGCTAAGCAGCCCGCTTTTTGCGCACCGGCGATGTCGGTTTCCAGACGGTCGCCAATAGTCATGATTTCATGGGGGTTAAACCCTAAGGATTGGAAGGCGAGCTCATACAATGGCGTTTGCGGTTTGCCAATCAACAATGGTTGCTGTTCGGCAGCGGTGGCAATTGCAGCAACACAAGCGCCTGCCCCGGGAAGAAGACCTTGTGGCGTGGGGTAGGTCGCGTCCATATTCGTAGCAATAAAAGCTGCCCCATGGCGAATTTGCGTCGAGGCATTGCGGATTTTCTCATAGGTAAGGCTGGTATCCATAGCCACCAATACTGCCTGAGCAGAGTTCATCTCAGCATCGTCGCAGACTTGAAATCCGTGCTGGCCGACGATGTCTTTGAGCGAAGCAGACCCAACCACATAAATCTTGCTGCTAGCTGGGTAGTGATGCTGCAAATATTTAGCCGCTGCAATGGCAGATGTGATTATTTGCCCTTGTTCGACGTGAACACCAAACGAGGCTAATTTTTGTTGGTACTCTTGTACTGATTTTGTGGCATTATTGGTGGCAAAAACGACCCTTAAGCCTAAATCGGAGATCCCCTTGAAAATAAAAGGCAAATCTCCGATGGGTTTATTATCCTGCCAGAGGACTCCGTCCATATCTAGGATTAATCCCTTCAATTCAGGGAATTTATCTTTCAGCACAAGTCCTCCGGTGCAGCGTTTACTTTAATACTTCTTTCTCCGGCGGACGGAGTACCTTGTCGACGATGCCGTACTTGGCAGCTTGGTCTGCAGTCATATAAAAATCACGCTCGGTATCTCTGCGAATGACATCGATGGGCTGACCAGTTGCCTCAGCCAAGAATTCATTCAACTCGTCTTTCAGGCGCATAATTTCTTTTGCCATAATTTGAATATCCGTAGCCTGACCTTCTGCTCCGCCTAAAGGCTGATGCAAGTGAATAGTCGCGTGCGGTAATGCATACCGCTGACCTTTGGTTCCTCCTGCGAGGAGCACTGTTCCAAAGCTCGCTGTCACGCCGACAGCAACTGTGCTAATCTTGTTTGGGATCATTTGCATCGTGTCTAAAATAGCCAGCCCTGCGTAAATTGATCCGCCTGGTGAGTTAATGTACATCTGAATGGCTTTATCAGGGTCTTCGCGGCTGAGGTAAAGCAATTGCGCCACGACTAAATTCGCAACCTGGTCGCTAATCTGTGTTCCCACAAAGATAATACGTTCCTTGAGCAGCAACGAGTAAATATCATATGCACGCTCTCCAGCTCCGGTAGCTTCAACAACCATTGGAATGACGGATTTGAAATTGTCTTTATCCATAATTTTCCTTTTTCTCTTTAATCTTTCTCTGAAGCTTATCCTACTGTTGTAAGAGAATTATCAAAATCCATATACAAATTATGCTTTGCTTTCTGGTTCTGTTTCTTCTTCTGCAGCTGGTTCTTTCTCTTGTTCTGTTTGGATTTCTTCCGCGCTTACTTCTGACTGGCTGGATTGTTCCTCCCGGTCTTCTGCTTGAAGAGATTCAGGCGCTGCGAGCCGGCGTAACTGTAGACGGATGGCTTCCTCGAGCGCTTGCTTCGTGGCAAGAATAGAAACAGCTTGAGTGAATTTTCTTTCGCCTAAGCTGCGCTGCACCTCCTCCAGTTCACCCGAGCGTATTAGTTCAGTGAGAACATTGCTAATTTGTCTCTCCAGTTCTTCCTTACTTATTTGAATATCGTATTTCTTTTCGATTGCTTGCTTAATTAGAGAGCGCTCTAAGCGTTCGACGGCAGAGGGGCGTACTTCCTTCTTGATAAAATCTTCTTTATCGAGCTTCCGCAGCTTCAGATATAAATCGAGATTCATCTGTTGATGAGAAAGTTCATGCTCCAGATCATCCAAGACATTCTCTACTTCTTCGGAGAGCACCTGGGGGGGATACTTAATTGACGATTTTTCCCGAATCCGATCAATCAATCCATTGTAGTAATTCTCATCATATTCTGCTTTTGCGCTTGTTTGCATGCTATTGCGAATGTATTCTTCTATCTCTTCACGGGAATTAAAGTCCCCCATCTTCTGTAAGAAATCTTCATCAACTTCTGGTAATTCCAACCCTTTCACCGATTGGACTTTCACTTTGAAAATGACACGCTTACCGACCAGGTCCCCATCTGGAGTATCATCGGAGAACTGATGCTCAATCTCGAGCTCGTCGCCAGCGCTGACGCCAATCAATTGACGCGCAAACCCCTTAAAAGGCCACTCGGTTTCATTCTGTTCTTTTTCTGTAGGAATGAAAACTTGTTGGGGGGTGGATTGAATAAGTTCTACTTCCTCTCCTTCTTGGGCTTGGGCATTCACAGCGCTTAGCGTGAAAAAAACTAAATCGCCTTCTTTCGCTGGAGTATCAAGTGGAATAATGGTGCTTGCGTTGCGTCGCACTGCGAAAAGGGTGCTTTGGACCTCTTCTTCGGAGATTATTGGAGGCACATAAGGTTCCTTAAGGTCATCCAAACCGCCAAGTTCCACAGTTGGCTCAAGTGGAACGGTAAAAAAGAACACAGGTGAATCTTCAATATTTGTTACATCATCTAAGCTGCCTGGTCCCGAAGGTTCGATGCCTGCTTCTTTGATGACCTCAGGATAAAACTTATCCACCATCAAATCGATAGCTTCATTTAAAATCGTATCCTCTCCAACATAGTTAACCACCATGTTATAGGGGGCTTTCCCTGGACGAAAGCCAGGGATGCGGGTTTCTTTGGCTAATTTGCGTGCAGCTCTGCGCTTATATTGTTCTAAAACTTCTGGCTCAAACTCAACGGTTAGTTTCGCCTGATGGTCATCCGTAAATTCTGTTTGAATCTTCAAAATATACCTCTCAATATGCAATTTAAACAAAAGTTGTGGGGAAAGAGAGGCTCGAACTCTCACGCGTTTCCGCACATGATCCTAAGTCATGCCTGTCTGCCAATTCCAGCATTTCCCCTGGGGAATCAAATTATAAACAAGACGGATATTCCAGTCAAACAAATTTTTGCTGCCTTGTTCTTACTCAAATTTTAACATACGAGCCATCTTATTTGTAATAAAATTTGTAGTACATAACATTACAGTGAAACCCTAGGAGGTCACAATGTTGTCACTTTTAGAGATACCTGGTTTTTTGGGAACGAAAGCATCTCTGCTTTCTGATATTTCCTTGATTTTATCCCTTATTTCCCTGGTTTTATTTATCATCGCTGGGCTGGAAGGGCGCAGACGACAATTCAAGAAACACTGCCCCACGCAAACTATTGCTCTGATCCTCATATTCTTGGCAGTGGTCCTATTCATGGCACCAGTGTATTCTCAGCAGTATGAATCGGCTAACGCCGGCCTGACACCCTTCCTGCCTAACGGCTTGATCACGCTGCACGCCGGCTTTGGCGGGCTCACGCTTTTATATGGGGTTTATGTCCTTCTGGTAGGCTATAATGTTTTTCGGTCCAAGGATAAGAAGATTCTCATGCGCATTGCCAGCATCCTGTTCATCATCGTCAGTATCAGCGGAATCGTGATATATTCCAGCCTGTATCTGTGAGAATAATCAATCGATAATATCTTCCCATCAGCTCTCTTGAGGTAATATTTGCCTGCAGGAGAGCTTTTATCTATCAACAGTTATTTCAATTCACCAGAAGCTATAATTTATAAAGACTGCACTTATCAAGATAGGTCGTCTGCTTATGGCTGAACAAATTCGCATCGGTACTTCGGGTTGGGTCTATCAGCACTGGCAAGGGCTCTTTTATCCTGCGGACCTGCCGCAAAAGCAGTGGTTTGCGTATTATGCGCGCTATTTTGACACAGTTGAAGTCAACAGCACCTTTTACCATCTCCAAAACGCAAGCGTTTTCGAGCATTGGGGGCAGCAGGCTCCAGCCGGCTTTCTCTATGCCGTGAAAGCCAGCCGCTACATCACGCACATCAAGTACCTTAAGGAGTGCAAAGATCCTCTGGAGACTTTCTTGAACCGCGCCAGCCTGCTGCGCCATGCTTTAGGTCCTGTCCTGTTCCAGCTGCCTCCAAGTTTCTCGCTTGATCTCAGCCGGCTCGAAAGCTTCTTGGCTCTCCTGCCCGAGGGGTTTTCGTACGCGATGGAGTTCCGCAATCCCACCTGGCTGAGGGAAGAGGTTTATACCTTGCTAGAGCGCTTCGGCGTGGCGCTTTGCATTCACGAATTGCCCCCGCTGCACGTGCCGCTGCGCATCACTGCAAACTTTGTCTACCTGCGCTTTCATGGTGATGTTGACCATGCCGGCGACTATCCTCCCGAGACGCTCACGCTCTGGGCAGAGCGCATACAAACCTGGCAGCGTCAGGGGCTGGCTGTTTATGCTTATTTCAACAACGACGCCGGCGGCATGGCCGTGCGCAATGCGCTCACCCTCAAGCAGCTCTTGGGGCAGGGCAGCTGACCAGAGCGTTCAAACTTCTAAAAGCGTCTTGTTCCAGGTATCCAGCGGCAGCTGAATACCGCCCTTGAGCGTCCATTCCATCAGCACCTGCGGGTCTATGCCAAAAGGCAGCAGCACGCTCCCGCCGGCTTTGGCCAGCAATTCCAGATACTTGTGCTGATCTACCTTGGCAGGGTCCACCTGCCCGCCCAATTCCCAGGCATAGACGTCCGGCTCACCCTGCATGAACAGGAAGCGCACACGCTGCCCTGGGCGGATCTGCATGCCGGCAGCTTGCAGCTGGCGCGCAGCTCGCACCGAAGCCGTCGCGCTCTTGTAAGCCTCCAAGGTGTAGCTGACTTTGCCATTTACCACCAAGAGCTCCGGCGGCACCTGGCTTTGCTTCAACCTCTTGACGGCTTGCTCATACATGTGGAAAGCTGCATGCAAAGCCGCTGGCAGCTCGGCGCGGGTTTTTGCTTTGCCTAAGCATGTGAGCATCTCGGTCTGCACCTGGGCGATCCAGCGCGGGGTATCCCGCCGGCGGGCTTCCAAGCCGCGCACTTTGATCTCGCCGCTCTGGAAGACGCCAAAATAGCGGTTGGGGATGGGCACACGCGGGTCGGTTTTGGAGGGCAAAAAAGCCACCCAGCGGTAAATGCCATCCAGGGCAATCGCCAGGCCCGTGCGGCTGGAAATCTTGTGCATCACATCTTCAAAATGCTCCGGCTTGCTGCAACCCTTTTTCTTCAGCCAAAGGGCATCCACATACATGTGCAACACTTCGAAGCCTTCTTCCTCGGCCACCTCTTTGGCGCGCAACAGCACCTCGCGCCCGCCCTTAGTAACTGCTTCGTGCGCTTCAATGCGCCCATAACGCGCATTTTTGTAGCCCAAAAAACCAAAACACACCACCAGCAGCCATTTTAGTGCCGCAGAGCGCGCTTTTAGCGTCTTTGCCATGGGGTGATCGGGTGGATAGGAGCGGGCTTTTACCTTAAGCGCCACACGCTTTTCATAGATAGGCTTGAGCGTCAGTGGCACCACGCCCAGCTCTTCGCTGGCTGGCGTGAGCACATCCGGCAGCGGTACCTCTGGGGAAATATTGCCATGGATGATGACCGCCGGGTACATGGAGACGAAATCAACCTCAGCTACGTCACTATGCAGCCCCACTTTGGGCTGGTAGATCATCCCGCCGCGGTCAGATTGGATCAGCTGCAGCCCGCTTTTGAATTCCTCCACCTGGCGCTTTTGATAGGGCACCAGAATGTCTTTTTGCAGCGCGGTGATCACTTGCATGGCAGAGATGCCCTGGCCGGGTGAGACGCGCGCCGCTTTCTCAATTGGCAGGGTAGTAACGCGCGCCATCTCTAATGTGCCGGCTAAGCTGTAATCGGACCACATCATCGCGGATTTGCGGTCAACGTGGCAGCGCCCAAACAAGTGCGCTTCTTCCGGCCGGTAAATGATATGGCCGTACGAAAAATAGGTGATTTCTTTCTGCCAACGCACCGGCCGGCTGGGGTCGCGGTTGAGTGCCAAGGGAATACCTAACTTCTCCGATTGCCGCAGCAAGAAGGGCAGCAGCCAGCTATCTCCCCAATCCGTCACTAAAATATCTGGGTCATAAGCCGAAAGCGCGGCATCGATGGTGTGCAGATAACTACCGTGTTCATCCAGCGGCAGGCTCTGGCTAAAGCGGTCCGAGCGCAGGTTGAGCGCCTGCGCTGCGCTGTGCGTGGGGTCCACGTCAGGCATAAGCTCCAGAATGCGCAAAGGCGGCAGCGCGGGCATCACATCCCAGCGGCTGTTCTGCGTCTCGAGAGACTGAATGCGGTTTTGGCTGTCGGCTTCCAGCTGGCACAGCGCTAACGGAAAGGCGCCATAGCGCGCAATGTAACGCGTGCTAATGGTCACATCCGCGTTGTACCAGATCAGGGTGGGGAATTGGTCTTCCAGCCGATGGAAAAGCTCCACTTGGTGGGCAGGTGTATCCACATCGATCGCTAGCACGTCAACCGGATCCGCTACAAAGACGTCTTGCTTTTGCTGACGGGCGAGTTTGGTGACGCCTGGCTCTTTACGCAGCGCCTTCCATAGGCAGCGCAGGTCATCAGATGCGCCGGCAGCGTAAAACGTGACCGGAAAGCGCTGGGTAAAACAGACGCGGCTGTCATCGCTTTCCGAGATAAACCATAGCGTCAGACCGTCCTGCTGGTTGAGGTACAGGTCCAGCAGCCATCCACGGAAGGTTTGACTGCTCATGGTGCCTCTTCAAACGAGGTGTAGGAGATAGAAATAGCTGGATCTGGTTGCATAACTTGCAGGTTTTTGGCTTCGGGCTGGGGTGCCTCCTGCGGACCTAAGCTTTCCAGCGTTTCATTGAGCAGCTGCAAAAAACGGGCTTCTTTGCCAGAATTAAGCTGCACTTGTGGGTCAGTAGATGCCTCGGCTTGAGCAACCTGCCTTTGCAGTGCTTTGAGCTCCCTGTAGACCTCCAGCAGAATGGCGATCAGGTACATATCCAGCGGATAGAGATTGGAAGCGTAAGAAGCCTCTGCCAAATGCTGGCGGGAAAGTACCAACAGTTCCTCCAGCAAAAGCTGGTCGTCTTTGCGCAGGGCGCGTTCAAAGCGTTTGAGGGCAGCTTCTTCCTGCAGCCAGGTTTGGGTAATGGATGCAATTGTGCGGCTCATAAAAGCTCCTTTCTATGCAAAAAGCGTCGGCTGCAAGCCTTGTTCAGCGGGCAGCGCGGGCGGTTCTTCCCAGTGCGCGTCCGAAGATGAGCGCAGCTGGTCCAAAAAGTATGCGCGCGCAGCAGAAATCGGCGGCACAGGCTTGGCGCTTACCACCACGGGGGCGCTCTGGCCCAGCAGCCGTAGGCAAGTCAGACTGCGCGTGAGCAGGCGCTGGCTGTCTTTCAGCTCCACATCTTCATCCAGGAAGGTAGCCAGCAAATCCAGCACAATCAGCGGTTCGCGGGGTGGCGCTGCAGCAACGGCTTCCAACATGGCCAGCACCTGATAGCAGGTGAATGCCCGCGAGAGGCGGATATTTGCCATTACGGCGGCTGGGTCGGAGGTGTAGGGGCGGATGATTTTAGCCACCGCATACATGTTCGAGCGATTACCGCAATCCAGAATGGTGACGCGCTGCTTGAGCGCCAAGGCGGCCACGAGCTCCAACATCTTCTCTGTGAGCGCGTGCTGTCCGATAACCACCAGCAAGCCAGTGGGTAAGGGGTCCTTAAAGGGAATTAAGCTGAAATCCGTGTCCATATTCATATTATATAGAATATTTGTTCTATGTCAAGGGGTTTTATAGAACACTTGTACTATTTACATGGCTCAATTTTAGCCTCAGGGTCAGGGGGGTGGGGACCAAAGTATATCGGATGGCTACATAAAACGCTTTGAGTATAATGAGGTGCGAAAACCGTTTCACGGTGAGGTGCGAATCGATGACAACTATAAAAGGTAACGAAAGTGGGGCGGTCATCCGTAGCCGCTTGAGTAAATCTATTGTGAAAGCGCTGCGGCTGCTCATGCAAAAACAAAAGCCAGACTCAGAGAGCCGCGATTTGGCAGCTTATATTATCTTGGCATTAGAGAAAATCGCTGAGTCTGTCGAAACCACCGCCAGTGCTTGGGAGAAACGGGATTACTGGCTAAAAGCTGATCGTTTTCGCCAGGAGTGGGCTTGGTGTGAAGCCAGAAGCCAAGCTTTGGCAGCCGCACTGCGGGTAGATGACTGGGCGGGTGTAGCACAAGAATTAGCGCTGATTGGCCAGGCGCTGAGTGGGGTGGAGGTGAGCGCTAATAACCGCATTGGGAAGCCTTGGGTTGGTGCATGGAAAAAATTCTCTCAGCGATAAGAGTAATTGGATCTTGAATCATTTGGTTTCCAGGCTTTTGCATAAGTGGGTGAGGAGAAAAATATGATTTAGGTTTATGGTTATGATAAGTATCATTATCAGAAGCATTGATTTACTCAAGAAAGGTGCTCTACTAGGGTGATCTGCGCTAAAGCTAACATTCTTATCATTTGCACTGATGTGATGATTACAAGTTGAAATTTATAATCTGTATTCGTATTTGCTAAAGATTCGCTCTGAGTAAATATCTTTCTACAAATCATTGGTCATAAAATTCGACCCTTACCCACTTCCCTTTTCAATAATTGCTTTTTATAAATAACCGCAATATAAAACCAACCATTCTTTAGTCAGATAGATGTGCATAATAAGTTTAGAGGGAACTTACCAGCGATTGAAATGGGCATATCTTCGTATAATTATCAACAACTATACGCAATACACAGGTATTTTAAAGGCTAATATCTAATATATACTTAATTTATCAAAACCATATAGTAAAATGGGTATAATATAATTATGCCAGAAAACCTGACTATCCAGCAAGTCATCGAGCGCTACCTTACTTCTGTGAGCCTCTCCCGCAGTGCGAATACCGCACGCACCTATCGCAACGCGATGAAATTATTCACCACAGTGCTCTCAGTCCATCAGTTCAACCCTGAGCAAGATCTCATCACAAGATTAGGTGAAGAACCAGTGGTCTGGATGACAACGGCTCTCAAGGATTACTCAGCGCATACCGAGCAATGTTACCTAACGGCAACCGTAGGTTTATATGAGTACATTGCTGGTGAAGCTTTAGCGCCGATCAACTTACCGCGCGTTCGACTGCTTATCAAACAGCGCGCCCGCAAACCCGGCATTCGCCTGCCGCAATTCCCTAAATCAGATATCGAAACCGTGTTGGAATACGCCCTTAACCTCAACCAGAAGGAGACAGCCAGTGAAGCCGAGCGCTTGATTAACCTACGTGACCGCGCTTTTCTGCTCACTTTAGCCGATACCGGCTTGCGTGTGCATGAGGCTTGCAATCTGCGCCGCGGTGATATCGACTGGCACGAGAGCCGTGCAGTGATTATTGGTAAAGGCAACCGCGAAGCCGTGCTGCGCATCTCCCGCCGTAGTCTGCAAGCCATAAAGGATTACTTGAATGCACGAGCAAGTCTGGATGGCAGCGGTGCCAAAGCCCTGAGTTCATTGCCCGTTTTCGCCCGGCATGATAAAGGCAGCGGAAAGAAGGTCAAACCCATTTCCACCACCACCGGTCGCGAGATTGTCAACCAACGGGTACGTGAGGCGCTTGGCGAGGAAGCTGTGGGTACCATCACCCCCCACTCCTTCCGGCATTACTTTGTAACCACGATCTTGCTTGCCTCCGGCAACCTCAAGTTAGCCCAGGAGCTCGCCCGTCATCAGAACATCGCTGTAACTCAGCGTTATAGCCACCTGAGCGATGAGGAACTTGACCGAAAATATATGGAAATCTTTGATTGACTCACTTAATGGTATGATATTCTCCGATTAAACCAGCGGAGGTATTGAATCTCACATCATGACGGATTATCGCATTCATTCTCACCCCATTTTGCACGATAATTCAAAACCAACCATTCCCTTTTATTGGAAAAATCAACAGTTTTTTGCAAAGCCCGGCGAAATGATCGCTTCAGCCTTGTACGCCAATGGAATTCGCATCTTTAGCCATCACCCTAAAGACAATGCCCC
>DMCS01000111.1 GCA_003445715.1 Candidatus Mesolinea sp.
AAGAGCTCTGGCCGCCGGCACCCGACGCAGTGCCGCCCGCAGGGCCGGAAAGTCTGCTGGGCTCACGGTGGGCCCTCCGTCGTGAGGGCTGTCGTGGCCATACTTCGGAAGCCAGCGCGAGAGGGTGTTATCGCTAATCCCAAGTTCACGGGAAATCGGAGCTTGGCGCTTGCCACTATTCTGGATCAATGCAACCGTCTCCCTTTTGAACTCTTCGGTATATTGTCTTCTCGGTTTGCGTGTCATTTTGGACTCCTGTTTTGATCAATATTGCTATTTTATCCCTTAGCTCGTGTCCACTTTTTCGGCACCACCCCATTGTGGAACACCCATGACTGGGGATTCAACAACTAATAGTGCGATGTGCCATTATTGAATCAGGGAGGACGCATCCCCCATGAGAAAATAGATCTGGACCAATTGAATTGGAAAGAGGAATGAAGAAAAGCAGGAAAAAGTACCCTGTCAAGTCAAAAGATAATGTTACCGAAAGTTAATGGTTGGTTCAATTGATAATACCCGAAGGGCATAATGTTACTGAAGCTCAGTAGTCTCCTCCTTCATAATTAGGGTTTCATAAACGTTAATCTTTTCGCCTGGCTTTGCACAGGGCAATACTGACAGTTCCATAATCGACAGTTCGATCTCATCTCGCAAGGCCAAGGGGTCGATGGATTGGCGTAGGTTTTCTAATTTAGTTTGGGTAGCCTCATCTAAGCACTTCATTTGGACTAAGCGATCAAAAGGTGTTTGCGCTGTGTCAAATTTCCGCCGATATTTGAGAGGCTCAACATATTCTTTGCTTTTCAGCTTCATCACGGGTTGAAAGAGGTTGTGATACAGCCATAATTTCTGGTGGAGCTGTCGTAAGACTGCTAACTGGGGCAAAGTGTCTAAGCGCTGATGCCCGATATAGGCGCGGATCAAGCTGTGGTTGTTTTCCTCTACATAGCGATTGTCGTTCTTTTGATAGGGACGGCTGCGAGAAAGATACACGTCAGGCAATTTCTCCTGAAAGTAACGCAACAGGAACTTATTAAAGAACTCATCTCCGTTATCAGGATGAAACTCGTTCACGGGGAAGGGAAGGCGTTGAAGTAAATAGGCAAAAGCATCCTGCATCACGAGAAATCCGCGTCCAAAGATCGGAAAGATTTCACACCATCCACTGGCGACATCTACCCATTGCAAGGTATAGATATACTCCCCATGAGCACTGGCTCCGCAATGATGCACTAAATCGACTTCTAGATGGCCTGCTTCAGCAATATCCCAGGCAATGCGGCTCATGGGATAGGCATGCCGCAAACTATTTCCTCGGGGCCTTTTGGGCTGGTGACAAGCTATCTTCTCAGCTTTATGGCCTATCCGCCGTAACATACGTTTGACCGTGGAAACGCTGATGCGGCCTAATGCCTCTAAGGTGGCTGATGTAACTTTGAGTTCACCATGCGCACAGAGTTGCTGTGCCATAAAAACTAAATTAGGTTGCAACCGCTCTGCACAAGGATAACCCAGGCTACGGGCTATCACCCGAAGCGCATCTTCGACTTCGCTCCCATATGCCTTTCCCCGCTCTCTTTCTCGCTTCTTGCGGCCCCTGCGTCCTTTCATCAATCGAATGATCGACTTGCGATGCATGCCAGTCACTGCTTCCATTTCATCTAACAACATCGTTTTGTCGGCTTTACTCGCATAATGATAACGTTCCCACATCCGTTGAAGATACTTCCTGCGTTCATCGATATTCATTGGGTCTGTTTCGCTCACCGTTCACCTCGGTAACATTTTCTTTTGACCCAACGATTCTATTTCGGTAACATTTTAGATGAACTAACACGACACCTTCAAGAGCTGATACTTTATGGGTATAATTAGAAGTGACCATTCTCAGAAGGAAGGCAGCCATGAGCGATATTCAGTTTCCGCATTTCAGCAAAGAAGAACAAATCTCAGCGCTTATCGAGCAGCTCAGCGCTTACATTGAACAATATCATGGCGGTACGGTGGAGCTAGTCGCCATTGAAGGCAATGAAGTTAAGGTGCACTTGGGCGGAGCGTGCGAGGGCTGCCCTTTGCTGCCCGCCACTTTGCAAGGCTGGGTGGCTGGCACTTTGCGTCAATTTTTCCCGGATGTAACCGTTACGTCAGTGGATTAATTTGGAGGCAGCACTAAGCTGCAGTAGCCCGCATTTCCTTCTGCACGGTATTATAGAGCGTCTCTCCTTTAATTTCCTCCAGGTTGTAACACACCCCGCCCATCATATCGGCTAATTCCTGCGCCAAGCCTGTATCGAAAGCTTTAGCTTCCATATTAATAACCACGCTGTGAATGTCTTCCTTAGCAAACAAGCTCGCCATTTCCTTGATTTCTTCTTTCACCGGTTTATTCCCCATTGGCACGTTCCCGGCGCCATCGGTGAGTAGGATAAGCAGCGGCTGCACATCGGGGTGCAAGATTTTTTCGCGCGTGATGACCTCATAAGCCATCTTGAGGCCGGCAGCCAAGGGCGTCTTGCCGCCCACAGGGATATCAGCTAAGGCACGCTGGGCGAGAAGCACCGAATTTGTTGGGGCAAGCACAAGCGTTGCCCGGTCTTTCTGGAAAACGATTAAGCCTACCCGATCGCGGCGCTGATAGGCGTCATTGAGCAAGGAGAGAATCGCGCTCTTGGTTGCCTGCATGCGCTCTGCTACTGCCATGGACCAAGACCCATCCACCAAAAAGAGGATCAAGTTGCCCGTTTTTTTGACGCGCACCTTTTTCTGGAAGTCTTCCGGGCGCACGGCAAAAGCGACGTTTTCCTTCTTGCGAATGGCCTCCCGCTGCCGCTGAAAGGGCGCTGCTGCACGGATAGTCGCATCAAAGGCAAGGTCATCAGCTTTGTGGGGCGAGGGACGGGCTTTGATGTAGCGCCCGCGCTTGCGCTCAGTGTAAGTTTCGGAGCGCCGACCGCCGTGCTTACGCACCATGTCATCCAGAGGTGTATCTAATTGCCGGGTTTCAAAAGGTTCCCCCGGCTTAATCACCTTGCCGCCATCCCACCAGTGGGCATCCAACTCCGTAAAAACTTGCTGTTGCGCTTCCCCCACAGGTACTTCCAAGTCATCGGGCTCTAAGCTGATGTGCTCCTGCTCACTGCCCGTTTTTTTTTACCCTCATCGTCCTCATTGGAGGGTGTTTGCTCAGCTTCTACCGCTGCCTGCTCTTTGAGCTGCTCGATGCGCTCTTCTAATGCCTCAATGCCGATATCCGACTTACGGAAAGGTCCGGCTTTGATACGGTGTGGCAGAGCAAGCTCAGCAGCCAGAGCGATATCGTTGGGCACGATGTGCGTGCGGCCATCAAAGGCAGCTTGGGCACGGGCAGCTTTGAGAATTACCAGGTCAGCACGGTGGCCATCTACCTCCAGCGAGGCAGTCAGGTCTGCGATAATCAGTAAATCTCGGGTGGTGTAAGTGACATCATCGACCAACGCGCGGGCTTTTTGGATCCGTTCGGAAAGCGCTTGTTCGCGTGGCAGCCATGCCTCGCGGAATTTGACCGGATCTTGCTCGAAAGCGATATTGCGCTCCATAATCTCAACACGCGCGCGGGCATCTGAGATGCCGCGAATATCCACTGAGAGGGCAAAGCGGTCCAGCAATTGCGGGCGCAAATCCCCTTCTTCTGGATTCATGGTACCCACTAAGATAAACCGCGCTGGATGGATGAAGGAAATGCCTTCACGTTCAACGATGTTCATCCCCATCGCAGCCGAATCCAGCAGAATATCCACGACATGGTCATCCAGCAGGTTAACCTCGTCGATATAGAGCAGCCCGCGGTTAGCTGCCGCGAGCACGCCAGGCTCAAAATGACGCTCGCCTTTTTGAATAGCGCGTTCGATATCCAGTGTCCCGACCACGCGGTCTTCTGTGGCAGAAACGGGCAGGTTGATAAAGGGGGTTGGGCGGCGGATGACGGGCAATGGTTCACTAGAAGCAGCTGCGCGCTCGATACACTCAGTGCACCAATGGGCTGGATCGTGCGGGTCACAGCCAAAACGGCAGCCTTCGATAGCCTCTTCCTCAGGCAGGAGGGCAGCCAAGGCACGCGCAGCAGTCGATTTAGCCGTGCCGCGTTCGCCACGGATGAGCACGCCGCCTATGCGCGGGTCGACTGCATTGAGCACTAAGGCACGGCACATGCGTTCCTGCCCAACGATAGCCGTAAATGGATAAACAACGCGTTGATTCATCTATTTCTTTTCCTCAACGCTAAGTTTACCATGCAGACGTAAGAAAAACCTTAGAAGGTATATAACCACAAGGAAGTAATGGGTTTGCTAGGCAAACAATAAGGTGAGAATGGCTATTCTTCCGCTCTTACCAGAATATGCGTTACAGCAGTAGAGCCTATACCCGCTAAGGATTGGATCATCCCAACCTGTTCTGGCATGGTCTCCTGACCGTGCCAGGCCTGTGACCTTTAGGTCTCAAAGAAACCGACACTTATTTTGGAGACCTGCGGTCATGTTCCTCGCTCGGTCAGAGACCG
>DMCS01000113.1:0-2410 GCA_003445715.1 Candidatus Mesolinea sp.
CACGCTTTCAAAGCGCTCATCGGCAAAGACATCCGCCGTGTGATCCTGCTCTCGCCCTCCCACCAGTATTATCGCGAGCCCTTGCTCACTACTGGCCACGAGGCTTATGCTACCCCCTTGGGCATTGTGCCTGTGGACCGCGAAGCGCTGAGCACGATCCAGCAGAACATGAGCACAAAAACTGGCATAGAGATCACCCCTGTGCGTCGTGACCGCGAACACTCCCTGGAGATTGAGCTGCCCTTCTTGCAAGTGGTGCTGCCTAAGGGGTTTTTCCTCGTGCCCTTCATGCTCGTGGATCAATCCCCAGAGCTGGTGCGCGGGTTGGCGGATGCCGTAGCCGCTTATGTGCGCAGTCTACCAGCCGAAGAAAGGACCTTGCTGGTAGCTTCCAGTGACCTCTCACACTTTCACACTGAGAGCCGCGCCAACCAGATGGACAACCGCATTCTCAGGGCATTGGAGGCAATGGACCTAGCAGAGCTCTATCGCTTGAACACGCGTGGCGAAGGCGAAGCTTGCGGTTTGGCACCTATCGCAACGGTGCTGCTTGCTTGTCGCGAGCTCGGCGCAGATCGCGTGATCCTGGCAGATTATCGCACTTCTGCTGCAGTAACGCATGACGCCAGTTCCGTCGTGGGGTATGGGTCAGCACTGATCACCAAACCTGCTTGAGCGGTGATGACTGTGCATCGCTCCGGCTTCAAACTGCACCGCACTTCCCTGGCGCTGTTGTTAGTGTTCCTATTGGTCAGCGCCGGCTGCCAGCCGCGCTATGAGGGCCGCCCAACCGCACGCCCCACGCCACTGCCAACTAATACCGCTACGCCAACCTCAACCTATACGCCCAGCCCCGTGCCCACCGTAACCTCTTCGCCCACGAACACGCTTACGCCCTCCCCTACGCCGCTGCCCAGCGCCACACCAACCTTCACCCCAACACCCATTCCTCCGCGTGCTGCCACGCTCTTCCCGCTCACCGCCGGCGGTGCGAGAACCGTTGATTGGAGCTACTTTTATATCAGCCGGAAGGAAACGCGCGATGACGGCAGCTTGCTGAGCCTTTCTGCCACTGTCGCTTTTCAACTTCTGGACCGGGGGATTCATCATGAGACCCTACGCGTGCTCGACCAAGACGTGACGGTCTATTACCTACGCGTCTCGCACACCTTTAACCAGGTGCCTATTGAAACGCGCTTGGTGCTGACTGGTTACTTTGGCAGGGACGTACCCATCAGCGCGCTGCCTGCAGATGGTTCGGCATATATTTCTTTACGCAGTCAGAATTCCGACGCCGTCTTCGAGCCGTGGCGCATTCACCAAGATTGGCAGCTGCCGTATGAGCAGCGCATTGAGCTGTTTGACCAGATGCTGCTTAGTGATTTTGAGCGCTTGATGGCGGACCTGCCGGACGAGGTCATTGTGCTGGCGCATCACCCCGTCATATTGCCGCCAGACACGTGGACTCAAGCTGTTTTGGACATGTCGCGCCTGAGCGCGCAAGCTGCGCGTTTGCAACCATTTTTTGAATTTGACGCCTTTAATATCTTGCTCGGGCAGAGCGACATGGCACGCGCATGGGCAGATTACCTTTCTGAAAACGAGCCGATACCTGAGGAATTAGAAGAAGATGGCATGACTTTTTCTGCTGAATATTTGATTATCATCGTTCCCTAATGGAAACTTCATCATCGACGCAAGCTCCTCAATTTGCTGACGTCAGCATCAACCTTGCGCACATCGATCGCAGCTATCACTACGCCATCCCAGAGGAACTGCAGGGCAAGCTGCAACCTGGCTGTTTGGTGGTGGTACCCTTTGGCAAACAGGTGGTGCAGGGCGTGGTGTTGGCATTTATTGACCAGCCGGAAGTGCCCCATGTGTTAGAAATTCAAGAGCTCATTTCGGAAGAAACTGTGCTCACTCCAGCCCAACTAGCCCTGGCTGAGTGGTTAGCACGAGAGACTTTTGCACCTTTAGGTGCATGTGTGAGCTTAATGATCCCGAACGGCCTCTCGCAGCGCGCTGACCAGCTCATCAGCTTGGTGCGTGATTTCGATGAACCGCCGGCGGAAATGCCCCCTTTGCAGAAGCGCATCCTCAAGCTGCTCAAGGCGCGGGGTTCCTTGCGCGGCGGGCAGATTGAGCGCGCCTTGCCAAAGCTCGAATGGCGCCGCAGCTTGGATACATTACGGAAAAATGGCTGGTTGAAAACCAAGAGTATCCTGCCTCCAGCGCGCATCAGCCCCAAAACCGTGCGTACAGCACAACTTTCCATTCCTCCTAAAGCTGTGGCTGCCTTAGATGCCCAAGCACTCAGCCGACGCACTGAAACTGGCGAGCGCCGCTTAAAAGTGCTGCAGCTACTGGCACAGGAAGCCTTCCCGGTCGATTTTTCGTGGATTTATGC
>DMCS01000113.1:2595-3842 GCA_003445715.1 Candidatus Mesolinea sp.
GCAGACCAGCAGCAAGTTTGGCAGCAGATTGCTCCAATATTAGGCAAGCCAGAAAGCAAACCTGTTTTACTGCATGGCGTTACCGGTTCTGGCAAGACGGAAATCTACCTACGGGCGGTAGAGCAAGTGTTGGCGCAAGGCAGGCAAGCCCTCATCCTTGTTCCAGAAATTTCTATGACCCCGCAAGCTGTGCGCCGTTATATGGCGCGCTTCCCCAACCAAGTAGGGCTGTACCACTCCAAACTCTCAGAAGGCGAACTCTACGACACCTGGCGGCGTGCACGCCAAGGTGACATTTCAGTCATTGTGGGCGCGCGCAGTGCCCTCTTTGTGCCGCTGCCTCATCTTGGCCTCATTGTGTTGGACGAGTGCGATCACGAATCTTACGACCAGACCGATCGCGAGCCTTTTTATCACGCCGTCGAGACAGCCGAAGCCTATGCACAAATCTGCAGCGCCAACTTGATTTTAGGCAGTGCCACGCCGCGCATCACGCAGTATTACAAGGCACAGCGTGGGACATGGACTTTGCTTGCCATGCCGCGTCGGATTTTAGCGCACCGCCAAGCCATTGAGCAGCAGGCCGTAAATCTGCACATCCAACTGCCAGAGCTGCCAGCAGACGAAGCTCTGCTCAGCTTAGACCTCCCACCTGTGGAGGTGGTGGACATGCGCGCCGAGCTGACCAGCGGAAACGCACATGTGCTCTCGCGTTCGCTGCAAAGCGCTCTCAGCCAGGTATTGGCGGATAACCAACAGGCGATCCTGTTCCTCAATCGCAAAGGCAGCGCCACTTATGTGTTTTGCCGTGAGTGCGGTGAGGCGATTACCTGCCCACGCGATTTAACCCCTTTGGTATACCATCGCGATCGCGGCGGGCTACTCTGCCATATCTGTGGGTATACGCGCAAAATGCCGACCAAATGCCCGCATTGCGGCAGCAAGCAAATCCGTCAGATGGGCATCGGCACCGAGCGGCTGGAAGCACTGGTTGGCAAAGCCTTTCCAGAGGCGCGCATCCTGCGTTGGGATGCTGAAACTACAACCACAAAAGATGCCCACGATCTCATCCTGACACACTTCAGCACGCATCATGCCGATATCCTCATCGGCACGCAGATGCTCGCTAAGGGCTTAGACTTGCCGCTGGTCACGTTGGTTGGTATCGTTTTGGCAGAGGTGGGCCTTAAGCTGCCTGACTATCGCGCTGCCGAGCGCACGTTCCAGGTACTCACCCAGGTGAGCGG
>DMCS01000113.1:4115-5888 GCA_003445715.1 Candidatus Mesolinea sp.
TACCCACCCTTTGCGCGCTTAGTACGGCTGGAGTATCGTCATAACGACGAAGCCAAATGCGAAAGGGTTGCGAGACAGTTAGCTGGGATCATTCGTGAGGAAATTATCGGCTTAGGAATGAAAGATACGAATTTCATCGGGCCGGTGCCATGCTACACACGCAAACTCTATGGCCGCTTCCGCTGGCAAATTATCCTGCGCGGCCCGGACCCAGTTCCTCTCTTGCAAGGGCTGCCTCTGCGCGGTTGGATTGTGGAAGTTGACCCCCCAAGTCTGCTATAATTTAATTTCAAAGTAAGCCCTGCCGTGCAAGCCCACTGAACATGTGCAAAACGCTTTACCGTACCTTGTTAATTTAGATACCCCAGAGGCACAGCACATTGTTGCCTCTACGATGACCGCAAACATCTGGCAAGAGGGGTGTGCTTTTTAAGCACATGAGAGGTAGATAGTGCGGCTGGTTTACAAGTTGAATTATTACATTGCAGGTGGCGACCATGGCACAACGGCGTGAATTAATTACCTGGGAAGAGGTCTCCAAGCTGATTGATCTCTTGCTGCCCCAGTTCGAACAAACTTATACCGTAATGGTGATGATTACCCGCGGCGGTATCGTCCCGGGGGGTATGTTAGCTGAAGCGATGGATATCCCATTTATTTTTACCGCTTCGGTAGACTTCCCAGCAGAGGAGCATTTTGCAACGCCACAACAAACCAAATTCCTTAGCTGGCCAAAGTTCCTCCAATTCCCAGAAGACAAACATCTTGCGCTTCAACACGTACTCATAGTAGACGATGTTTGGGGGTCCGGGCGTACTATCACCGCCGTAAAAAACCGTGTCGCCGCTGCTGGCGGACGCCCTTCCACGTGTGTGCTGCACTTCAACCCTTACCGCAACTTGTTTGGCAATCAGCGTCCAGATTATTACGGCGCAATTACCGATGCGCATATCGTTTACCCTTGGGAAATCGACCGCGGCTTTCATTCCCGCTTCATTCGGAATATTCACTGAGGCAAGCGCGATCGCTAATTCCACAGGAGAAGATATGCAAAAACCCTTGCGCTGGTATGACAGCCTGACCATCAACATTTATTTCTTTGGTCTCACCTTGCGAGCCCAAACGCTCACGCCCTTGATCCTCCCCTTATTGGTGCAGCAGTTTGTCGGAGAAGCAAGTAAAGGTGCCAGTTATGGCAACATCCGCCTGTATTCACTGATGATCGCCGTGTTGGTTCAAGCCTTAGCTGGCATGCTCTCCGACCGCAGCACTTCGCGCTGGGGCAAACGGCGGCCCTTTATGCTTGCCAGCTCTCTGCTCGAAGCGCTCGTTTTCATTGCGATTGGTATCATTGCCGCACGCATGGAAGGCATGGCTGGATATAATGCTTTGTTTGCTGCTGTGATTGCCTCAATGGTATTTTCGAATATTGGGCAGGGTGCTGCCCAAGGACTAATCCCTGACTTGGTGCCGCCCGATAAGCAAGGGCGCTTTGCGGGCATAAAAGCCCTGCTCGAGCTGCCCTTGCCCTTGATCTTCATGGCTTTTTTTGTTTCGCGGATGATTGCTGCTGGCAATCTCTGGGGTGCAATTTTGACAGTGATTATCACGCTGCTAGTTTGCACGGCTTTAGCCATGCTGGTGCGGGAAACACCTCAAGAAAAAGCTCCCTACCCGCTGGATTGGAATGCCATCGCCCGCCTGGTTGCGATGACGGCTGCGTTTACCCTAGTCATCCTTCTGGCCGGCTGGGGTGTGCAGCAGCTCATCCCC
>DMCS01000113.1:6088-11986 GCA_003445715.1 Candidatus Mesolinea sp.
AGGCGTGTTAGCCAGCTTGCGCCTCAGCTTGGGCAAAGAGAGCCAGGAGAAACCCGCCTTCACTTGGTGGGTGATCAACCGCTTGGCGTTTTTGGTTGCTGCAAGTAACTTAGCCAGCTTCTTGCTTTACTTTTTGCAAGAACGCTTCCCAGCCTTACAGGGCAATGCTGCTGCTCAGCCGGCGACCTTACTCGTGATGGCAACAGGCATTGCCATTTTACTCGCAGCTTTACCTGCCGGCTGGTTAGCCGATAAAATCGGCACCAAACCAGTGCTGGCTGTCAGCGGCATTTTAGCTGCAGCCGGCACCCTCGTTGTTATTACCGCGCAGGATATGCCCATGATGACCGTAGGGGCAGTGCTGGTGGGGGTGGCGAGCGGCGCCTTTTATTCCGCAAATTGGGCTTTAGGCACGCAGCTCGTCCCCAAAAAAGAAGCCGGCCGCTACCTGGGCATTTCCAACTTGGCTGGCGCCGGCGCAGGCGCCATTGGCGCCTACATCGGCGGGCCTATCGGCGACTCGGCAGGTTACGTGGTGCAGATGGCAATTTACGCGGCGTTGTTTCTCTTTTCCACCTTAGCGCTTTTGCGCATCAAGCCCGCCAACCACAGACCGGAGCAAGCATGAGCGCCCCGATGACCAACGCTGAGCACGCCGCTGCCTGGCAAGAACTTCAGGCTTTTGCCCGTGCACTTCAGGCACTAAACGCTCCGCAGATCCGCGCAGCTTTTGTGATTGGTTCCTTGCCGGGCGGGTACTTCCGCCCCGGGCAAAGCGACCTGGACGTGGTGGTCATCCTGTCGGGTTCACCCCCTCAAGATGAGCCTACCTGCGAGCAGCACCAAGCCTTAAGCCAGGCAATCAGAGAAATCGCCGGCTCAGCCTCTCCCTATGAGATTGAGCCGATGTTTATTTACGAATCAGAGCTCAAACGGGATCCGCACAGCGGATTTCTGCCCCGCGCCGATTTTGCCTCACGGCTGCTCCGGCAGAGCCAGCTGCTCCTGGGAGAGTTCGACCTGCAGCAGGTGGACCAGCCGCTGCCAGAGGATTTTATCCCTGTCCTGCAGCGCTACTTAGCATATTTTCAACAGAAGTTCAGCCCCGACGCGCTCAGCCAAGCGCCGCTCGCGGAGTTGGTCAAACATGCGCTCACGCTGATGCGCTATGCGCTGATGATATGCCGGCAACACATGCAATATAACAAAATAGTGGTTTTGCAGGATTTTCAGCGCCTTCTCCCCGAAATCCAGCTGCCCGCTTCTCTGAAGACGGTTATCGAGAAGTCCCTACATGGGGAGACCATAACTCCAGATTTAGATGCAGCCTTTCGGCGAGAGCTGCCTGCCTTTCAGCAAACGCTCTTAGACACCGTACACCGAGCTACGCCTGAATAATATTGACCTGCGAGCCTTGCAAGGTCTTATCCACCTCAATTCGAGCGGGGAATTGGTCTTTAAGCTCATCCAGGTGGGTGATGACTAAGATCAGGTCAAATTCGCGACGTATTTGTCCGATAGCTTCAATGAGGCGCTGCCTGCCTTCGGCATCCTGATTGCCAAAGCCTTCATCAATCACTAAGGTGCGTACCTGTGCCCCAGCCCGGCGTGCCAAGACGCGTGCAAGCGCAAGCCGGATAGCAAAGTTAATGCGGAATGCTTCGCCGCCAGAGTAGGTTTCGTAATCACGTGTACCTGATCCATCGCTGACGCGGATATCCAGCGTTTCCCTTTTATCTTCACGGCGGGTGCTCTTGTAAGAACGTTGAGTGTCAAAAGTTACACTCATGGTGTAATTCGAAAGTTGACTGAGGATAGTATTGGCTTCCTCTTGGATGGCTGGCAATGCCTGCTCAATCAGCATTGCCGGAACGCCATCCTTAGAAAAAGCCCGCTCCAACTTTTTGAGGTGCACGATATCCTGGTTGAGCGCCTCTTTTTCCATGCGCAAACTCTCTTTGCGCTGCTTTTGGACTTGGAGGTTATTGATCAGTTGCTCCACGACGATTAAGTTCCGCCGGATATCCGCCTCTTCTTCTTTCAGTCTTGCCAAGTCTTCTTCCGTGATATCCAGCGAAGGTAAGCCCTGAGAAGCTTGTTCGAGGGCTGCTTTTGCCTGGGAATATTCCGCTTGTGCTTGGGTTAAGTCAGCGGTTTTCTTCTCGAGGGTAGCTTCTTGCTCCGCAAGCGTTTTTTGCAGTTGTGCTAAGCTATTCTTTGCAATCGCAAGGTGGTTATAGGCTTGTTGCGCTGGCTCCGCTGCTTGTACAGCTTCGCGCAGCTGCAGGTGTGCATCCCGATCATAGCCTAATTTCTGAAGTGTATCTTTCACTTTTGTTAATTCTGCTTGCGCATCGGGTAAAATTTCATCACGCTCCAAGCGGGCATGGATCTCTTCGAGACGTGGGGCTTTTTCTTGCTGCCACTTTGCCCACTGTTCTGTTGCGGTTTCGATTAGCTGGGTAAGTTGATCGGACTGGCGCAAGAGCGTCTGCAAGCGGCTTTCTGCATCCCTAATTTGTCTGAGCTGCTTCTCAAGTTCTGCCAGCTTATTCTTGAGCTCTTTAGCCATGTCCTCATTGGCTTTATAAGAAGAGCGCAGCGCCTCCAACTCCTGCCTGAGCTCTTCTTGCAAGCGGTCGCGGTCATGCGCAGCTAATGGCTGGCCGCACAATGGGCAGCTTGCCCCTTCCACGGCGCTCACCCGCTCTAAGCGTTCACGCAGCTCCTTGCCTTGTTTTTCGATGCCAGCATTTTCAGCTTGTTTGGCAGCCAGCTGGTCTTTGAGGTTTTGCCGTTCTGCTTCCAGTTCCGCTCTGAGCGCAATTTGCGTTTCTAAAGCGGCAATTTGTTGCTCGAGAGCTTCCCGCTGGTTAATCCTTTCATCATTTTGCTGGTAATCCTTTTCTACTTTTACCTTATCCTGCTCCAGTACGCGCATTTCTTGCTGAAGGTCATGGCGGGCAAGCTCAATTTGCTGTTCCAAGGTTATTTGGCGGTTTTCCAATGGACGCGCCTGCTCATCCAAGGCATCCATTGCAGCTAATTCCTGCCGTAAGCTGACTAAGTGGTCATAAGCCGCTTTTATCTCTTCTTCGCGGGCTAATTCTTGATTGACTTGGGCGAGTTCATCTTGGGTGCGCTCCACGCGCGTTTGCAGTTCGTTTTGGTCTGCCAACAAGCGCTCCATTTGCTGCTTGTAAGTCCCGACCAGCTGCCGCCGGCCAGCTAATTGCTCTTCGATCAAGCGCTTTTGCTCTAATTGGGATTGGGCATTTTGCACTTTTGCAAATGCTTCAGCTGCCTGCGCTCGAAAAAGCTCCAACTCTTTTTTATATTGTGGTTCTTTATCCAGCTCTGATTGAATATCAGCCAAGCGCGCATCGATTTGATTGATTTCTCCTTGCTTTTCGCGGATCATTTCAGCTGCGCGTTTACGATATTCTTCCCAGCGGTCTAAGCCTAAAATGTTTCCCAGAATTTTCTTACGCTCGGAGGGTGTCTGCGTGGCAAAAAGGTCAGCTTTGCCTTGCAAGAAAAACGAAGCATTGATAAAAGTTTCATAATCCAGCCCCAGCGTGCTTAAAATCTTGGCGTTGGTCTCGGTGAGGGTGCGCTCCGTGAGCGTTCTCCAACCAGAGCTGCCACTTGCATCTTCCGGTTTGCGGATGAAAAAATCAACCTGGGAGCCCTTCCCTCGGGTGATGCTGCGCACAATTTTATAGACTTCTTGTTGATAGCTGAACTCTAAGCTCACCTCAGCTTTATCACAGGTTTCATTGATGATGGCTTCATCTCGCTTGCGGGCTTGCCCATAGAGCGCATAGGTGATGGCATCCAGCAGCGAGGATTTGCCTGCGCCGTTTGGTCCGGAGATGCACACCAAATCCAAGCCGGTAAAATCAATTTCAACAGCTTCGCGATACGATGTAAACCCAGTGAGTTTTAATTTAATCGGAATCATCGGCTTCAAACCCTAAACAACGGTTGATCTCTGCGATTGTTTTAGGCTGCGTTTGTTTGCCCAGCACCTGCTGCCAGAAGTGCGCGTCATAACGCCGCGAGCGGATTGGGATAGGCATGGGCACACCCCAGCCAAGCATGAGCACCTCTTCTTTTGGCTGGAGTTTCGCTAACATTCCGCGCAAGGCACTTCGCCCGGGTAAGCCCGAAAGCACCGCATTGATGTCGTCTTCATCACCTAAGGAGCCTGAAATGCGCGTCCCAAGCTGAGACATAACTTCGTCGTAAATCTGCGAAGGGCGCTGGTCGATAATCAGCAAGGTGACGTAATACTTGCGCATTTCGCGCGCGATGGTGCTGAAGATGGTTTGCGAAGCCATGCCGCGGTTAAGCAACTTATGCGCCTCCTCCACAACCACCACAAGCGGGCGCGGGTGTTTCTTTTTGTCCTTGTAGGCGTCCTCGGTAAGTTTTTTCCAGCGGTCGCGGATTTTACGGGTCAGCAGGTTGGTCACCAGCAAATAATCCAAGTCGTTACCATAATTCCCAAAGGACAGGATTACATGGATGCCGTTTTCTAGGCTGTCTATGACCTCTTGCAGTCCGCGCGTGGCGGTGCTGCGCACAAGATAATCCTTGCGCATGACGCGGTCTAACTTGCTGCGCAGTGCCTCAGCGGCTTTCACGTGCACCCCAGCCTGATTAGCCCAAAAGGCGACGCTATCTGGCGCTGGGATGGTTTTACCCTCGTCGTTTTGTTCTGTCGCACCATTGCGCATAGCAGCAAATGCGCTAAACCACTGGTCGCCCAAGTCCCTTTCTAAAGCAGAAAGCACTGTAGCAGCAGTTTCATTCAGGTTCAGCTCCTCCGAAAGCAATAGGATGTCTTCGCTGGTAATGTCAGATTGAGCAATCTCCAGGGTAAAATCGGCTGGCAGCTCACCAAAATCGGTCTTGGCGCCCAAGCCGACTAAGCGCACCTTAGCGCCAAACTTCCCTTTGAGCCCAGGCACCGCCTGGCCGGTATCCGAAGAGGTGCTATCTGGTCCATATTCGTTGTGCATATCAAAAATGAGCGTGGCAGTATGCCCGGCGTGGATCAGGCCGGCGAGAATCATGCGGGCAAGGAAAGATTTACCCGAACCGGTGGTACCGAAAATGCCCGAGGAGCGCTGAACCAGCTTCTCCAAGTTGAGGCAGACGGGGTGCCCTTGCTCACGCGTATGCCCCACGCAGAAGATGTTGTGATTATCTTCCTCGCCGAAAATCTGGGCAATATCCTCAGCATCTGCTAAGCGCACCGGCGCATGGTGGCTCGGGACGGTCTTAACCGTGACGGGAGCCGTATTTTCGGGGTGCTCCCGGCGCCAAGCTTCGTAACTCGGGCTGCCAGGCTCAGGCCCGCGGTCGATCATGAGGACGGGCATAACGTTCAAGTTAGTGAAGAGCGTCTGCCCGTGCAGCAACCCCGCTAACCCCGCTGGCAGGCGCAGCTCGCTCTGCTCATCAGCAAAACGCGGGTCGGTTGCGCCTAACTGTAAGTCCGTCACTAATCCATAGAAGCGCCAGGTGCCGCTATCAATAACCACAAAAGCGCCCTCTTGCACTTCCTGCGGCGGCACGGCAAGGCGCACCTGCAGGTTAGCTTCTAGCCCGCCCCCCACCACATAACCAATGGGTTTATTCGGCTCAAATGTTTGCTTGTTCAATTCTGCCATGGCTCTCTCACTCTAATTCTGCTAAAGCGTTGAGCACGTTCATTAGGCGCGGGTAATCATCACGCAGCAAGGTAATCAACTCTTGACACGCACCGCCATACCAATCGCGGTTGCCGTGCAGCTCGTGGGCGGCTCGGGCTTGCGCTAAGTGCGCCACCAGGAGCTCTTCGACCGGTTGATCTTCCAGCCGCAGGATGTGACGGAAATAACCATAACC
>DMCS01000113.1:12180-20363 GCA_003445715.1 Candidatus Mesolinea sp.
AGGCGATGGTACAGCCTGCCAGCCCGCTGGAAACCCACTGCCAACACGTAAATCTCCACGGGCAGGTTGCGGTTGTAGCGGTTGTCTGCTGTATATTCGCTGGGAATGCTGAGCCCGGAGACAAGCTGCTTGACCAAGCCGTCATCGTTAATCTGAATATTAGTGATCAGCCCGAAGATTTCAGAGCCATCTTCCAGCTTCACCTTGCACAGCGCCCCCAAAGCAGGCGTTTCTAGCTCTTTGACACGGCAGCCAGCCACAAATTGGTGGTTATCCGCCCGCAGGAGTTTCCCAATGGGTATCTTTGTTTCTTCGCTCATCTCATCCCTCAGATTTTTAGCAATTGTTTGTTAGCATCTTTATTCGAATGCAAGCCGGCATGCAACCCTTGACGCGCGTACTCCTGCAAGAGCATCGCTTCCACTTGCTCGTGTTCCTGCACGCTAATTACTGCCAGCTCGTGCGCGCGGTGTAGCAGGTAGGGGTAAGGGTGCCGATCCAACACCTGCACTTCCTGGAATATGACCGCATGCAACAGGTCCACAAGCTCTGGCTGGCCACTGAGCCATGCTGGGAATTCCACCCGAGCCAAGTAAGGCATGCTGCCAAGGCTGATATTCATATAGAAGAAGTGCACTTTTAGGTGAGATTGGGCGGCGCCTTTACTTACAGTTTCAAACACTGCCGAGCGCTCGCCGGCCTCTGTGAGCAGCTTAGCGAGCAAGCGGGCATCACTGATGCCCCGCAGTCTGCGTTTTTGATCATCGTAGGCTACCAAATCCATCTCCGGCGTCTGCATCAGGTCGAGCATACGGCTAAGCATCTCCGCACCCGGTTTATCGATATAGCCGGCACTAATGACGCCACGCGCTTCTAACTGTTGGTGGATTTTGTACATCTCCGCCTGAAAATTAAGCTGCGGGGCAGAATATTGCTGGTAAATATCCAGCAGCCCATCTGTAAGCGCAATCACCGGCGCCGGGACAGTCAGTGTCGCTTCCATAAGCGCGCGCCGCTCAGCAAAATCGCGATAGAGGGCGACCTCATCCTCCCCAATCAGGTTGCCTTCAGGGTTGAGAAGCTCCTCAGGATCGAGCAAAGTACTCTGGATGCTCACCTCTGGTGCTTGGTTGCTGCCCAAGTGTGCCTGAATCAGCCCTACGTTGATGACCCCAAACTGCACCGGCCGGTGGCGGTTGGGGGCAATTTGCGAGCCATCGGCTGCGATGAGCGTATAACCCGCAGGAGGCAGCGGTGCGGCTTTATGTGTCAGTAATGGCTCAGAGACTGGCTTGGCGCAATACAAGCGGCGTAGCTGTGCTTCGGCTTTTTCGATTTTAGCACGCAGCGCAGCGACGTCTTCATCCAGGCGGGTGAATTGTTCCCAGAGAGCCTGCTCGGCTTGCGCCAGCGCAGTCTCGAATTCCTTCATGCGCTTGCCATACTCGGGTAAACGGCTTTCAATTTGATGATAATTAACTGGCATGATCCCTTATGAGAGGTTGTGAACTGAACCCCGCAGATAATTATAACCAATGCGCACTGGGTTTGCCGGAGGTTTTTGAATTGAACACTCTAGCAAGAGGAATCCTGATAAAATTTAAAAAGTTGGAACATATTTTGCACTAAAACGTCTACAGAGCAGAAACTAATTAAGGAGATTTACCATGAAGAAGAATATCATGCTTACAATTGCAATCCTATCGGTAGGAGCACTTGTGCTCTCCGCTTGTGGATTAGCCCAAACCCAAAAAGCAGCCACTGTTCCGACAGAGCGCTACATCCGCGTAAGTGGTTCGGGAGAAGTGGCTGTGGTGCCAGATATCGCCTATGTTAATATCGGTGTGCACAGCGAAGCCGAGGATGTAAGCAGTGCTCTGGAAGCCAACAACACCCAAGCTGCAGAACTGACCGAGGCGTTGAAAGCCGAGGGCATCGAAGAGAAAGATATTCAGACAGCGAACTTTAATGTTTATCCACAAACGCGTTACGACAATATGGGCCAGCCTGTGGGCACCAGTTACGTGGTAGACAACACCGTCTACGTCACCGTGCGCGATTTAGCTAACTTGGGCAAACTGCTGGATACAGCCATTAGCGCTGGCGCCAACAACATCTATGGCATTAGCTTTGATATTGCCGACAAAAATAGCGTGCTGGCACAAGCGCGCGAGTTAGCCATAAAAGACGCCGAAGTCAAAGCACAGTCTGTCGCAGCTATAGCTGGCGTAACCCTGGGGCAGATCCTCTCGATTGACGTCAGCACGCCGACATACACCCAGCCATACTATGGCTATGGCATAGGCGGGGGTGTCGGCGCTGCCGAAACCTCTGTGCCTGTTTCGGCTGGTCAGATTGTAGTAAAATACAACGCTACAGTCGATTACGCTATAGAGTAATAATTTCCTCATTCCCTTCTGGTTATACAGCCGGGAAGAGCCTCCTCAAGCAGCCTGAAAGCAAGTGCTTTCAGGCTGCAACTTTTAATTTATTTCGCTGGCTATGATAGAATTTCTGCAGTTTTAGGGTTAATTTTTTGGAGAAATCCTCCCTCACTTTGCCCAAAAAGGAGAAGCTATGCCACCACATCCCTTAGCCGGTAAACCCGCTCCACTGGGGGTTTTGGTCAATATCCCACGCCTTGTTTCTGCCTATTACACCCTGCATCCCGACCCCCAAAACCCAGCCCATGCGGTGGTTTTTGGCACATCCGGGCACCGCGGCTCCTCGCTCACCGGCAGCTTCAATCAGGACCATGTGCTCGCTATCAGCCAAGCCATCGCTGAATATCGTAAGGCAGCCGGCATTACGGGACCGCTCTTCATGGGAATGGATACACACGCCCTTTCGGAGCCGGCGCTCTACACCGCGCTGGAAGTCTTTGCCGGCAATGGCGTCGAGCTCATGATTCACGCCGGCATGCGCTACACGCCTACCCCCGTCATCTCACATGCCATTCTCACCTATAACGCTGCCCACCCCGGCACCCAAGCTGACGGCGTGGTAATTTCACCTTCACATAACCCGCCCGAGGACGGCGGCTTTAAATATAACCCGCCAAACGGCGGCCCAGCCAATACCGACACCACCAAGTGGATCCAAGCCCGCGCCAACGCTATCATCCGCGACGGTTTGAAAGATGTCCGGCGCCTGCCCTTCGAGAAAGCCCTCAAAGCCGAGACCACGCATGCCATCGACTTAATCACGCCTTATGTTTCCGACCTGGAGAACGTGGTGGATATGCAAGCCATTGCCGCTTCTGGCATCCACATCGGCGTGGATCCCTTGGGCGGCTCCGGCTTAGCTTATTGGGAGCCAATGGCTGAGCGCTATCACCTCAACTTAGAGGTCGTCAACAAGCGTATCGACCCGACCTTTTCCTTTATGACCCTCGACCACGACGGCAAGATCCGCATGGATTGCTCCAGCCCCTATGCCATGGCAAACCTGGTTGCGATGAAGGATAAATTCGACATCGCCTTTGGCAATGATGTCGATTACGACCGGCATGGCATTGTTACGCGCAGCTTAGGCCTCATGAACCCCAACCACTACTTGGCTGTGGCAATTTTCTACATTTTCCAGCACCGCCTCGAGTGGCCCGCTACCGCCCAGGTAGGTAAAACGCTGGTCTCCAGCGTGCTCATGGATAAAGTGGCGCAGAAAATCGGGCGCCCGCTTTATGAAGTGCCGGTCGGGTTTAAATGGTTCGTGCCGGGTTTGCTGGCGGGTACCCTGGGCTTTGGCGGGGAGGAGAGCGCCGGCGCTTCTTACTTGCGTAAGAATGGCAAGGTCTGGACGACGGATAAAGACGGCATCATCCTGGACCTCTTGGCAGCTGAGATTTTGGCAGTCACGGGCAAAGACCCCGGCGAGCATTTCCAGGCGCTCGAAAGCGAGCTTGGGCGCACCTGGTACAGCCGCATGGACGCCCCCAGCGGCGCGCGCGAGAAAGCCATCCTGGCAAACCTTTCACCCGAGATGGTCACAGCCACCACGTTAGCCGGCGACCCGATCACCGCCAAGTTGACCAAAGCCCCAGGCAATGGCGCACCCATCGGCGGGCTGAAGGTGAGCACAGAGTATGGCTGGTTTGCTGCGCGTCCCTCCGGTACCGAGGATATCTACAAGATTTACGCGGAGAGCCTGCGCAGCGCCGAGCACCTAGAGCGTATCCAAGCTGAAGCGCGCGAGATTGTGGACGCTGCCCTGGCTGGATGAAAAGACCTAGGAGTATATTCGGTACTTGGGTTTAAATGAGGGATGAAACGAACTGAAATTAATTATCTTTCACGAGGGCTAATTTTGTGGCGGGTGCTTTTCGCTGGATTTATAGCCAAGCCAAGCAAAGAGGGCAGTGAGTAGCACCCCAGCTATAATCGGCCATATTCCGTGGGCAAATATCAGGTCAGCTTGCCCTAATACTACTCCAATGCTCACAAAAATGAGTCCTAAAGCATAGATGACAGCTAAGAGTATGCTCCATCCTAGTGCTCCCTGAACCTTGAGCTCTTTTCCAGTACGAATCCTTACTATGGTGAAGCTCACAAACATAACCACCATGGGGGCAAGCGGGATTAAAAACCCAGTTGAAACACTAATCAATCCGCTTCGGTATAATAAAGAAGATACTGTCATAAATACAATTGCTCCAAAAACAAAAGCCCTAATGATTTCTTCGATGATGATTCTTCTTATTTTCATAATACTACCCTTTGTTCTTTTTTTTCCGGTGATTTATCTCTTGACATGATTATAAGTTACGAATTGAATAATTAAACTTGAGTGAGAAGCTGAACCATATAATAGCCTAACATCATCGCCCACAGCCAGGTGTCGGCGCGGTCCAAGATGCCGCCATGCCCGGGGATGAGCGTGCCACTATCCTTCACGCCAGCCGCCCGCTCAGCGCGCTGGGTTCGACCAGGCGGTTGCCTTGGCCGTCTTCCAGGAGATCCTAGCCCGAGCAGCAGAAAAAACTACTTCTTCAGGATGAGCTTTTATGGTATTAAAGTATCAGACGGCAAGATTTGTAGAGATAGAATTTCCGGCAAAATACCCGTTAGAGACGTGTATGAAAAATTCATGGCTTAATCATTGGTCTCAATAATCCCAATCTTTTTTTAACCTATAGTGTGAAATCACATGAGAATACTAAAACAACCTCGTTATAAGCGATAGAATATCCATTTTTGTATGATTTTTGGCAAATATTGGGTTCATTTAAACCTGGATGCAAACAGAACGAGGAATCAGCCAAGAATTTGACCCGGTTTGGTAAAAAATGGTTGACAATAATTGTTGAAGTTGCATTTAGGTAGAAGATTACTAATTCACCTTTTGGAGCCTGGGCAAGGTTACTTTTTTAAAAAATTGAAAATACACTGGAACTAATATACAAATTGAAAGTAGCAGCGAAAGGCCCCTAGGAAGTGGAATGGTGGGAATAAGAAAAGCCAATAAGATAATGATGATATCAAAAAGGATTATGATGAAAGCACCATTGTTAATTAACTTATAAATCATGAGGTTTTTTACTCCCCCGAGAATTCCACCAATTGCCATGATAGCAATCCACATTCCGACTAAACTGTAGTCATTTGGTCGTACTACATATCCGTAAAAGCCAGTCACTCCTATTAATGCCAATGAAATACCTAAAAATGATAATTGTTGAATTCTTTGAATTTTTGTAGTTTCTGACATTTCTTATCTCCTATAGACTATAAACAAGTTCCAATGATGGGTAAGACAAGACTGGTTTTATGTATATCCCTTGTCCGGTTGCGATTACCCGTAATACTCTACCACATAATTCAATCAGGGATGGACCAGCTGGCAACTTTCCCACTGGTTTGGGTTAAATATGGTTCTTATACTGATTAAACTGCTATATCGCTAATAGCAAATTTTAATTTACCCCCCCGTTAGATTTGTCAAGTGGCTGATTTCAACTTACCCCGTGCGGGGTGTTTTAATGATGTGCGTCAGCCTCAGGCAAAAGTTAACACCAAGTAATAGCCTAACATCATCGCCCATAGCCAGGTGTCGGCGCGGTCTAAGATGCCGCCATGCCCAGGGATGAGCGTGCCACTATCCTTCACGCCAGCCGCCCGCTTGAGCATGCTGATAAAGAGATCGCCAAGGGGTGTAACCAGCGCCAACACCAACCCCATCACTGCCCCTTCCCAGAGGGCTAACTCCGGCAGCACTAACCGTAAAGCAAGGCTTAGTATTAGCCCGCTGCCGACCCCGAAAATTACTCCGCCAAGGTAGCCCTCCCAGGTTTTGCGGGGGCTCAAGCGCAGGCTCATCTTATGCCTGCCCCACTTTGCGCCAAAAATATACCCGCCCAGGTCCGCCATCCATACCAGCGCGAGCGTAACCATCACCCACCAATTGCCCTTAGGCAGCGCCGCCAGAGAAAGGAAATACCCGCCTAACCAGCCTAAATAGAGGATGCCTGAGACGTGCAGCCCAAAGGTCAGCACGGATTGCGCTTCCACTTTATCGTAGCGAATCAGGCTAAAAATTGCCGAAGCCCCAAGGATCACCAGCAAAGCTATATCGCTGCCTGCAAAGCCGTTTACTTGCCGCAAGATGAGCAGCAGTTCCACGCCGGCAAGCATCAGCGGGAAAGAAACGTCATAGCCCATGGTTTTAAGCAGCCGCCAGTATTCCCACGTGCCAATGCCCAACATCACCAAGATGAAAATAAAATAAACGAGACCGCCCAGCCACGAGATAAGCAGCAAGAGCGGCACAAAAACTAGAGCGGACTTAACGCGCACGCTTAACATAAGAGAACTTTAGGATTGGCTCAGCCCGCCAAAGCGGCGGTCACGCCGGCTGTATTCCACGAGCATCTGCCAAAAGACATCTTCGTCGAAATCCGGCCAATAAGTTTCGGGGAAGACCCACTCAGCATACGCGCTCTGCCAGATGAGAAAGTTGCTCGTGCGCATTTCGCCGCTGGTGCGGATAACGAGATCTGGGTCGGGAATGCCAGCAGTATACAGGTTCTGGCTGATGAGCTCCTCGGTCACCTCTTCTGGCGGGACACTCGAAGCAACGATCTTACGCACCGCTTGGGTAATCTCATCCCTGCCGCCATAATCTAAGCCCAATTGCACGGTGATAGCTGTGTTATTTTTGGTCAATTCGATAGCATCTTCGATTTTTTTGAGCAGCTCTCGTCCGAGGCGTTCTCGGTGGCCAATGTGCAAAATACGCACACCTTCTTTATTCAAATTGTTCACTTCTCTATCGATAAAGATGGAGAGCAAGTTCATAATCCCGCTAACTTCATCCTGCGGGCGCTTCCAGTTCTCGGTGGAGAAGGCGTAAAAAGTTAGGTATTTGATGCCAAACTTCTTAGCTGCTAAGACCGTTGGCTTGACGTTCTCCACGCCAGCTTTATGCCCAGCTAAGCGCGGTAGCCCGCGTTGGGTTGCCCAGCGGCCATTGCCATCCATGATCAATCCCACATGGGTGGGGATTTTTATATTTTGATTTTCTGCTGTCATATCCTATATCTCGAGGATTTCTTTTTCTTTGCGCTCGCCGATCTGTTCAATCTTCTCCATCATTAGATTAGTGAGCTCCTGCAATTCGTCCTCCGCCTGTTTTTCCTCATCCTCGGAAATTTCTTTTTCCTTTTCAAGCTCTCTGAGATTCTTGATGACTTCCCGGCGGATGTTGCGGACGGCAACGCGGCATTCTTCAAGGCGGGCATTGACTACCTTCACCAGTTCACGCCGGCGCTCTTCGGTGAGTACTGGTAGATTCAGACGAATAGACCTGCCATCATTATTCGGGGTCAATCCTAAACCCGATGCCAAGATCGCTTTTTCAATCGCTTTGAGGGAGGTTAAATCAAAAGGCTTGATAAGCAGCTGGCGCGATTCTGGGACGCTGATAGTCGCCAGTTGAATAAGCGGCAAGGTGGAGCCATAATATTCCACCGGCAGCTTCTCGACCAGCGCGGGCGAAGCCCGTCCGGTGCGGATAGCCGTCAGGTCTTCCTCCAGGACGTCGAGCGTCATCTGCATGCGTTGCTCAGCTTCTTTGATTAATTCGGCAATCATGTAAACCTCCTCCGTTTTAAATCTATTGAACAGTAAGCATAGCTTAACTTCAGTGCAAATTATAGCATTTTTGCTCTGGGTTATCGAAAAAGTCAC
>DMCS01000014.1:0-5650 GCA_003445715.1 Candidatus Mesolinea sp.
AGTGGTTTTGACCGTAGGTCTCCCTCATTGATTGTCATCTTTTTGAGACCTAAAGGTCATTAGTCTTGCATGGTCAGGAGACCATGCAAGAACAAGGAAGTGAGTTGAGACCTAAGGGACACAGGCTTGGCATGGTCGGTGGAGTGCGAAGCCTGCCCGTAGGGTGCCATGCAAGAACAGGGTGAGCTGAACCTCGGGATGTTCTTCGTCAGTAAAAGTGAAGGCTCTGATACAATAATAGCGGGATTATCTGGATTTTGATCATAGCTATGAAACGCACTCCATCATTTCTCCGTTTTGGCTTACTTTGGGTCATGCTGCTTCTGATCCTGGCCGGCTGCGCAGGGCAGCCAAAACAAGCCCTAGCCTTGGAAGTGCGCGTAAGCGCCCCTGCTGCAATTCTCGAGCAAGGGCGTAGCTTTAATTTTGTGCTCGAATTGAAAAACATCAGCCAGCACGAAGCCCAGCCTACAGAAATTCAGCTACCAGCCAAGCTGCTGAAAGCCTTTATCTACGAGGGCAGCCTACCAGCCGTGACGCTCACTCTGGCAGCAGATGGCAGCGGTGTGCTGCAACCGGAGTTGACGCTTGCCCCAGGCAGCAGCCTGGAATTTGTATTTCGCTTTATGGCGCTGGACCCGGGGCAATACGCGGAGCAAGGCTTGGTGGTTGTGGATGGAGTTAGTTTCCCCTTTACCCTGCAAGCTCAGGTGCGGGGCACGAACCCCGCTGGTTGGAGGCCAAGCCTCTCCACCCGCCCGCAAACCTTAGTCAACGCAGCTACGCCAAGTCAAGCGCTGGTGCAGATTAAGGCGCTGGTTGATGTTGAGGGCGAGGAGCAAATCGGCTGGAAAGCAAGCGGCGCATTGATCAGCCCGGATGGCTTGATTCTGACGAGTGCGCGCGCAGTTTTGGGCAGCCGTTTTTACCCAGTGAAAGACTTGATTGTAGCGCTCACGGTTACGCCTGATGCACCACCCGTGGAGAAATACCGCGCCAGCATCGTGCAGGTGGATGAGGAACTGGACGTGGCTGTACTCAAGCTGCGCACTGACCTGGCGGGCACGCCGCTGGATTATAGCAGCCTGCAGCTGCCAGCGCTGGCGGTAGCAAGCACCGTCTCTGCTTATTTACCAGGGGAACCGCTCGATTTTTGGGGTTATACCGCCGATGAGGAAGCGATGGTATCGCAATTAGAGGGGCTTGTGGTGGGGGTGCAAAGCGCGGAACAAACGGGCAATCAGGCGCGTATTCTGACTTCATACCAAGCGGAAGGTGAATACTTAGGTTGGATTGCCACCAATAGCATTGGGGAGATTATCGGGCTGGCGGGTCCTGTGCGTGTGGGCGCCAATCTGACCTGCCAGGCGCTCTTGGATAGTAACCGCGATGGTCTGCGCGACAATCAAGATGCGTGCGTACCTGCCGGCGGCAGCCTAAGCGAATTGCTGCCGGCAGATTCCTTTGCAAATTCGCTTGCGGCAGCGTATCAAGGTGAGATTGGCTTCCAGCGCAGCCAGGCAGATGGCACGCCCTTTTCGCCGGCGGGAGAGGTCATCGCGAAAGATGAATTTTCGCCTGCAGTTGGAAGATGGCATATTTTCCACGATGAATTAGGTTCTGCTCAGATTAAGGATGGACAGATGGTTTTATGGGTCAACTCGCCTTTCAGCGTGGTTTGGTCTACGGTTGACTATGCTTACGAGTCAATGAGTATCAGCGCCACGGCACAAGTTTTAGCAGGCAGCGGAGATGGCGACTTTGGGTTGATTTGCGGAATGCTGGACGGGCAGCACTTCACTTCGCTGGAAGTAAGCGAGGATGGCTACTTTTCCATCTGGAAGCGCAGCGGCAGCCAAACGATAATTTTGGTCGAGTGGATCTATGCCGAAATAATTGCTGCCGGCGGGGCATTGCAGCTTTCGGCGGAGTGCAGCTCAGAGAGTCTCAAGTTTGCGGTCAATAACAGCCTGCTGGCAGATGTGATCGACCCGCAATTTACACCTGGAACGGTAGGTTTGATGGCTGGTACGCTTGCTAGTTCAAACCTGAGTGTTGGCTTTGATAATGTAGAAATACGAATACCTTAGAGGTGCGCAAAATGAACATGGAAACATTGACAATTTATCATTTGGTCAAAAGCGAGGATCTAAACCATCACGGGACGCTTTTTGCTGGTAGAGGGGCGGAATGGCTGGTAGAAGCTGGTTTTATTGCTGCGGCAAACTTACTGCCGCCGCAGTTCATCCTTTGCCTTAAAATTCATGGCATGGAATTTACACGGTCAGTGCACCCGGGAGAGACAGTGTGCATGCGCTCGACGGTTGTGTTTACTGGGCGCAGCCGCTTGATTAGCTATGTGTGTGCTGAGGTTAAAGGAGAACAGGCAGTGGATGGCTTTATCACCTTTGTGTATGTTGATGAATCTGGCAAATCCAGCCCGCATGGTATTGTCATCGAAGCGCATAGCCCAGAAGAAATTGCCCTCCAGGAACGGGCTCAGGCGCTCTAAGCTTTGGTTTAAGTTTAATTAAGATTAATATGGTCATTTGTGTTAATGTCCACCTTGAGGCTGGGGGTAACACTGCCGAATTTAATCTCTTCTTGTTGGAAACGCTTTAAGAGCGCCAAGTTGAGTGCATGTTGACCTTGCACAAAGTCAGCAAAATTCCCGCTGGTAACGAAATAGACCACTTCATATTGCAAGGCATTCTCCCCAAAAGCTTTTAGGTGTGCTCGCCCAAAGCGTAAAAGGTTTATTGGCGAAATCACTTCTTCCAAGATATCTGGGATTTGCTGGAGTTTCTCGAGAGGGGTGCCATAATCTACCAAAAGTGTGAAGCTCACACGGCGCTCTTCCATTTTTTGGAAGTTTTGCACGCGGCTGGAGAGCAGGTCATTATTGGAGATTATCAGTTCCTCTCCACTGAGCGTTTTAAGGCGCGTAGAACGAATCCCGATGTTCTCCACAGTGCCAGAAATATCACCCACCTGGATACTATCCCCGACTGTAAAGGGTTTATCTAAGTTGATGGTCAGGCTGGAAAGCAAATCTTTTATCACATTTTGTGCTGCCAAGCCAATCGCAATCCCGCCTAAGCCAAGGCCGGCAATGATGCTGGAGAGGTTAAAGTTGGGGATATTATCGAGAACTATGAGAACGACGATGACCCAGATAGCCACTTTAAAGAAACCACTCAGGGTTGTTAGAGAAGCACGCCGAGAGACCTCGCCTTCAGGGACCGCGCTGATTTGAGTGTGAACCCAATGGTCAACCAGGGACGTGAGCCATCGGCCGGCTTGTAATCCGGCTGCGACTAAATAGACGATTCTTAATATCTGGTGGGCTTGGTCAGGTAGCGTCAGGAAAGCCGTCAGGCTAGCCAGCGCGATAATGATCATGGTAATTTGACTAAAGGATTGGGTTAATTGGTGGAGCAGGCTTTCTTCTCTATGTGTGCGCACGGTCAGCTTGAGGATGAAATGGCGCAAGAGTGTGAGGACCAGCCATACGAGGATGGCAGTAAGCAACCCTTTCAGCCAGCTGGAGAGTGGATTTTCGAGGAAAAGCGTGTCGAGGGTCATATTTGCGTTCCTCCGAGTTTTCAGGGATTATTGTAACACTAGCGGAGACGTAAAAAGCAAGAAGCCGGCACGCACCGGCTTCTAAAATGTTTTTGAGGTATGGTTTACTGACCTAAGCTGAGGTAGCGCGCAATGCGCTGGCCGAGGACGTCTAGGGAGGATTGCCAGAAGGCTTGGTCGCGGATATTGATACCAAAGCGGGCGGCTAAGTCTACCGGTTTGGCTTCACCCGTACTCGCCAGCAGCTGCATATACTCCGGCACAAATGCTGCGCCGCGCTGCGTGTAGATCGCATAAAGCCCGGTGGCAAAGAGCAAGCCGAAGGTATAGGGGTAGTTATAAAAGGCTAACTGGGGACTGTAGTAATGCGGTTTCCAAGTCCACATATATTTGTGCAGCACATTCGGGTCCAGCCCATCACCATAGGCTTCGCGTTGAGCTTGGAGCATAATCTCCGAGATCTCATCTGCAGCCAAAGTGGATTTTGCCCTGCGGGCAAAGACTTCCTTCTCAAAGAGAAAACGGGAATAAATATCCACAACAACCTCAGATGAGCCTGAAAGGTTGGTCTCTAAGATGGCAAGCTCTTCCTGCGGGTCGGAGATCGACTTGTGGATGGCATTGAATACAATCGTCTCGCACATAATCGAGGCAGTTTCTGCCAAGGTCATGGGTGTGCGCATTTGCAAGGGGGTTTTGCCAGCTTTATAGGCACAATAGTTGTGGAATCCATGTCCCAATTCATGCGCCAGCGTGAACACCTGGTCCAAAGAGCCATCAAAGTTGCATAGCACGCGGCTCTCCTTGACGCCGGGGACGCTATCGCAGAAGGCACCGCCACGCTTGCCGGGGCGCTGCTCAGCGTCGATCCAGTTTTTATCGAAGGCTGTGCGGGCGAAATCGGCCAACTCTAGTGAGAAGCTGCCAAAGTAAGTCAAGATCAGTTCGCGTGCCTCATCGAAGCTGTAAGTTTGGGCGCTCTTCCCGAGCGGGGCGAGTAAACTCCACCAGGGCAGCTGCGGCATGCCTAAGTAGTTTGCCTTACCTTGAAAGTAGCGCCGGAAGGTGGGCAGGGAGGCGCGTACAGCAGAGAACATGGCTTCCAAGGTCTCTTCGTCAATGCGGGAGTAATCGAGCGAGGCATGCAAGTTATCACGCCGGCCGCGCTTTTTATCAAGCGTGAGGCTTTCGCCTTTGACGCCATTGAGGCAGGCAGCCAAGGGCTCCTTGAGCTCTTCCCAGACTGTCAATTCAGTTTGATAGGCACGCTCGCGCACTTCAGGGGAGGGGTGGCTGCGCAGGTTGATCAGCGCGGGCATGGGCAGCTGCTGCACTTTGCCTTCCAACTCGAATTCGACAGTCTTTTGGGAAGTAAGCACACCTTGTAACTGTCCCCAAGCAGTCCCACCTGAGAGGGTCAGCTCGTTAGCGAGCATTTCTTCCGCTTCGGACATCAAATAGCGGCTTTGTTCAGCCTCTTCCAATAGGAAGAAGGCATGCTGGCTGGCACTGCCGGGGTGCTGCAAGGCTGCCGGCAAAACCTCCTGCACCCGACCTAACCACTTGCGCACCTGCACGATGAGGTTCTCCAGGGGAACCATGTCGATCTGGAAGCGGGAGAGCATCTGCTCCGCTTGCTTATCGAAGGAATTGGTACTTGTATTGAGGAATAGGAATGCGCCAATGGTGGAAGACTTTTCGAGCGCTGCATTGAGCTCATCCACGAGCTTATTTAAGCGTTCCGCAAGGACTTCGCTTGAAGGCAGGTCTTTTTCAGCCAGTGGGAGCAGCTCCGATTGATAGAATTCAGCTAACTGCTGTGTTTGCGCGATAACAGCATGCATATCTGCTTGGAGTTTGGGGTCATCCAAAGACGCGTAAATATTGCTTAGGTCCCAACGGGGAGGGGTTTGTGCCATAATGGTCTCCTTAAGTAACTTAGATGCCAAAGATTATACTCAGAGGGTGTTGAAAATGTCCAGAACAATAAAAAATGAACAACTTTATATTCAAGAAGAACACAATACGTTCATAAACCCCACCCCTTTGTTTCCCCTCCCCAGCG
>DMCS01000014.1:5876-25530 GCA_003445715.1 Candidatus Mesolinea sp.
CTTAACTTTGAAAAATTTGGGTGGAATCGATTAACCAATGTTTTTCAACACCCTCATACTCATTGGTCGTATATAAATGGAGAATCTGGGCAATAATTGTCGATTAAAAAACAAAACCCTGATGAATTCAGGGTCTTGTTTGAGGGCATGTAAAGGTTAATTTCTCCTGCCAACGCCGCGCGCAAGCGTCGCGAAGTATAAAAGCTGCAACAGCGAAGTCGCTAAGCCAGCGACGTATGTGAGCGCGGCAGCATTTAAAACACTAGCCACACCCTTTTTCTCTTCCTCATTGACCACTAAGCCGTTTTCAACCAGCATCTGCTTGGCGCGTTTCGAAGCGTTTAGCTCGACGGGCAACGTCACCAGAGAAAAGACTAAACCAGCTGAGAAGAGGATCACGCCCAATTGTGCCAAACCACCAAGCTGTAACATCAACCCTAAAAGTAACATAATCCAGCCAAAAGTCGAGCCGAGATTGACCATCGGGACAAGCGCGCTGCGCAGCTTGAGCGGACCGTAGCCGTCACGTTCCTGTTGAGCGTGGCCCAACTCATGCGCGGCAATTGCCATTGCGGCAACGGAGGGCTGATCAGCGACTCCCTCCGAAAGCGCCAAAGTATGATTGCGCGGATCGTAATGGTCGCTGAGGGTGCCGCGTGTGCGCGTGAGGCGAATATCGTTCATTCCTAAGCGTGAGATTAACTGCTCAGCCGCATCTGTTCCGGTGAGGTTATGGTAATTTCGAACCTTACTCCACTTGCTGTAAGCGGAATTTACATAAAGTTGCGCAATAACCGAAAGGATTAGCGCAGGTAACATGTAGATGAAATAGTTAAGCATTTTTACTCCTTGCTTTTTTTTTACTGTTCTAAGAGCAGCTGAATGGCTGCTTCCAATTGAGTGTCTTGCCATTCCACGTTGGTTGTATCGCCATCAGCAGGAACTTGGATATAGTTAGCATATTCGTCTATTTCCACAACCACGTCTGGGGTTAAGCCAACGTCGTTAATTTGCTTTTCATTCGGGGTCAGCCAACGCGCGATGGTAATGCGCACGCCGCTATCTTCGGAGGAGAGCGGAATCCAGTTTTGCACCGAGCCTTTGCCATAGGTCTGCGTGCCGACCAGCTTGCCACGGTTGTGATCTTGGATCGCGCCAGCGACAATCTCTGAAGCAGAAGCGCTGCCTTCGTTGACCAGCACAACCAAAGGAATATCGGTGGCGCGCCCGCCTCGTTTGGCAGTGTAAACTTCGCGGGTGCCATCACCGTATTCTTCGTACATGATGACACCATCAGGGATAAACTCCGAGGCGACCTCGATAGCTGTAGATAGGTAACCACCACCATTGTTACGCAGGTCTAGGATTAAGCCTTTAGGATTCTGCGCCAAGAGCTCGTCTAAAGCTGCGCGTAGCTGCTTAGTAGCTTGTTCATTAAAGGTAGTAAGTCCTATATATGCAATGTCATTATCAAGCATGCGGTAATCGACCACCGGCACATTGATCTTGGCACGCACGATGGTGAAATCCAGGGTCTCATCGCCGCGGCGAATGGTCAACGTGACGGGTTCGCCAGCAGGTCCGAGGATCTTCTGGAGCACCAGGTCACCCGGAACGCCGGTCTGATCTTCACCATCCACGGCAATGACAATATCATTGGCTTTGAGACCGGCTGCCTCAGCCGGTGAGCCTTTCATGGGGGCAATAATCTTTAAATAATCGCCAGTGGTATCCACCCAAGCGCCGATGCCTTCATATTCGCCCTCCATGCTGGAATTGGCTTGTTTGAACTCAGCGGGATCCATATATGACGTATGTTTATCCCCTGTGGCGGCAAGCATGCCGCGAATGGCACCGCGCATCAGAGCGACGTCATCCAATGGCTGGTCTACGAAATTCTCATGCAGCAGCTGCCAGCTCTCCCAGAAAGGTGTAAAGAGCGTTTTTAGCTCTTCCGGCGTGCTGGTGCTGACATAACCCGTGCATACATCCGTTATAACCTCGGTTGTTTGCGTTGCCTGTGCTGTTGGCGTTTGACCTTGGAAAACGGCTTGCACCATGCCGGTGGGGAGTTGATTTCCAACGGCGATGCCGCCTAAAAAAACGCCAGCGATTACGACTATAGCTAAAAGGACGAATAAAATTGTTCTCAAGACTTTGCCTTGTTGCATAACCACTCCAGTCTGTTTCCTTAAAATATAAGTTTACCTTATGCGGGTTAACTTTTTATTTAATCTTGGATTTTTGCACAACTCTAACAGGAAATTCAAAGGAAGTTTACAGCTCTGGCAAACGATAAAAAAACTGTTGCCTCTATCTTATGTCTAAACTAGGGAGGTCTGCCAAGCGGGGAAGCGTACGGTACCCATTTTGAGGCTGCGGGGAAATAAGTACGGTCCTGAAGCCTAAGCTGGCTGCTACATCCAGGTTTTCCTTGCGGTCATCCACCATGAGGGTTTCTTGTGGCGCGTAGTTGCCAGCAAGCTTTAGGGCAATCTGGTAGGCGGCTGGGTCGGGCTTGCAATAGGGCTGCACATCGCGGATATCGATAATGCCGGCGAAGCACTCCGCAACTTGCATCACGTTGAGTACGTTTTGGGCATGTTCGCGGCTGGCGTTCGTAAAGATCCACTTGGGTTGTGGCAGCTGCAGCAAGGCCTGACGCAGCTCGGCATCCGGCTGCAAGAGGCTGGGGAGGTCCAGGTCGTGCACATAATGCAGGTAGTCATCCATATCCACGCCATATTCACGTTGCAGCCCGCGCAAGGTGGTGCCATAGGTACGGAAGAGGCGCTCGCGCAGCGCAGGGGCTTCTGCCAAGGGGATGCCTAGCACCTCGTGCATATAAGTGACCATGCGCTGGCTGGCGATTGGCCAGACGCCAGCAGAGGCTGGATAAACCGTATCGTCTAGGTCGACGAAAAAGGCACGAATGGGGGAGGAGGTCATTAAATTGTCCACACTCTAATGAGGTAAATGTTGATTAATGAAAATTTAAGGTTCAATAGGAATAAAACGAAAATGTGTTAGGTTAACTTTCACCGACGAATCGGCAGAAAGATAATATCCGATAAAAATACTATCCCAATCTGAGTTAAATTGTATTTCAGGAAAAATCGGTTCCTTTTCTAATCCTTTTATATTACATTTGAGAATTTGACCATTTTTATCGCAAGTTAATAAGTATTCAATATCAGGATGGAAAATGTAATAATCATAAGAATAAGTATGTTCCTTATTGTTAAAATATAAATTATTATTCGTAAACATAAACAAACTATCAAAATCACTTATTTTTGTAAATTTTAAAGCATCTTTTGAATTTATAAACATAATATAAATTATAGAACCATCCGAGTTTTGGGATAAAAGATCCAGATCTTTGAATTTGATGTTTAACTCAAAATTATCTTTGATAGACAATAAGTGATATATTCCCGCAGTTTCATTTTTATTATCTTTATCAGTTTTTGCAGAAATGTTCAATCCATGTTCTAATCCAGTAAAGCCTAACCTATTTAAATTTAAACACTCTTGATTAATATCTATTTCATCCAATGTTACTAGGTATCCTGGGTATATTTTCCAATCAGAAGGTATACAACTGTCAGCAAATTCTTCTATTGGGGTTGATAAAGTAGGAATTTCAGTATTCTCAGGCGTTTTTGTGATGGTGGGAATATCTGTTGTTGTGGTTTCGCTAGGTAGTGGAGTAGGTGTTTCGGTTGGATTACTCGGATCTGTTGAGGTAGACGAAATTTGTGCTGTTAGGGTTTTTGTGGTAATAGGCGGTGTAAATAAAGGAGTTTCCACAGGAACGGACTCTGGAAAGAAAAAATTATTAATAGCATTAGACGTAATCGGAATAAATAATGATAATATTATTAACATAGTAATAACGATAAAGGAAATTCCATAACCATTAACCTTTTTTTTACCTCCATCAAATTCAAATAATATATGAGATTTTTTTTGCAATTCATAAATTAAAAATATTAATATGAAAATAATAGAAACAATAATTATAACATTAAGCCATTTAGCTTGCATAAGCACTCCAATCGGAATAAGTGAAACAAATATTGTAGACAAAAATTGAATTACAAATTCAAATATATAATGAAAAGGATTGTCCTTTATACTATCAAGGAATTTCTTCCATGCATTTTTATCACGAATCCTTTTTTCTCCTTCAACTTTAGGGGTTTTAATCTCATCCATATAATTTCGCAAATAAAAAATCTAATATTGTCAAATTATAATCGTTTAAGCAGGTTTTATTATATGTAATATATCCTCGTTGAAAACTGTAATTTACAAAATAACTTATCCGCGCCAAAGTGGCGGAAATTACCCTGAATATTATTTAGATTTATACAATTTACACCCGCCGCATATTTTTGATCTCGCGGAACTTGTCTTTTTCTGCGCTGGTTAAGTGCTGCGGAATGTGGATCTCCACCGTGGCGTAAAGGTCACCCTTCTTTTGCGGGTCTTTCAGGTTAGGCATCCCCAAGCCCTTCAGCCGAAAGGTCTTTCCCGTATCAGTGCCCTCCGGAATGGTCAGGCGCACTGGTTTGCCCAAGGTGGGCACGCTCACCTCGCCACCCAGGATGGCAGTATAAATATCAACGGGCACGCGCACATAGAGGTCATCGCCTTTGCGCGTAAAGGTTGGATGCGGTAATACCTTGATACGCAGATATAAGTCCGCGCCGTCAGCCTGACCGCTGAGGCGCACGCGCGAACCGTTATCCACACCCGGTGGAATTTTGGCTTCGATGCGCCTGCCGCCTTCAAATTGGAGCAAGCGCGTGGTGCCGTTGTAGGCTTCCTCCAACGTGATTTCGACTTCGTGCTGCACGTCTTGCGAGCGGGTGGGGCGCTGCGTTCGGCGGGAACTGGTGCGTGTGGTGCGCTGCCTAGGTTGCCCGCTAAAGCCAGCTCCGCCCATGCCGCTGCCAAAGAGGGTCTCGAAGAAATCAGAGAAACCTCCAAACCCTCCCATGCCGCCCAAACCGCCGAACATTTCCTCGAACTCTTCAGGAGACACGGTGCGGTAACTTGTGCCGCTGCCAGGTTGATATTGCCAGTCGCCCCAGTTGAAGTCCTCAGGGCGGCCGCCGCTGGACTGATATTGCTGCCATTGCGAGCCAAACTGGTCGTACTTACGACGTTTTTCGGGGTCAGAGAGCACCTGATAAGCCTCGTTGACCTCTTTGAACATCTCCTCAGCCTTGGGGTTATCCGGGTTTTTGTCCGGATGATATCGCAAGGCTAATTTGCGGAAAGCTGATTTAATCTCCGCATCGGTGGCGTTTTTATTCACCCCTAAAATTTTATAGTAATCCTTATATTCCATAATGCCAACACTTCAACAATAATATTTAAACTGCTTTATCGTATCAGATAAATATTTAAATTGTGTAAATAAGCGAGGTTTTTTCTGGCTTAGGCAAAAGTTTCTTCTCGGGGTTGCGCATAGATTCCGCGAGCGTGCTTGGGTAATAGTTCCGCAATGTGGCTCATAATCTCCCAACCGGCAGTGCGGACTTCTTCACGCATGGGGACTTTGCTCAAGGAGCCTTCACCTAGAGGACCAAAGGGCTTGCCGATACGACTGATAACCCGGGTGCGGCGCTTCTTCTTACGCAGTGTGCCAAACAGATCCCAATTATCTTCGCTGTAGGTGCTAATGGGTAAAATGGGAGCACCGGAACGCAAGGCTAAGTAAGCCGCGCCTGGCAATGGTTTGCCTAAAGGTGCCGGGTGTACATGCCCCTCAGGGAAGATACCTAAAACCCCGCCTTGGGATAATATTGCTTCAGCAGCGCGTAACGATTCGAGATTCGGTGAACCTTGTAAAATTTTCAGCGTACCCCACAGGCTGGGTAAGAAGCGCATGGATGGCGGTGCGTTAGGCATTTCCAAATCGTTGATAAATTCCATCATGTAATTGGTGCTGCGCAGGGGCCCAATGCTATCTAGAAAGTGGAAATGGTTCCCGACAATTAGAAGAGGGCCTTCTTTTGGAAGATTTTCCCGTCCTTCGATGCGATATTCAGTGAGCACCGCGGAAGCTACAGAAAGTAGCCCTTGCAGGAAGTGACGAATCAGGCGCCGGCGGGGATAGGGATATTTTTTTATGTATGCATCGGTAAGGTCTTTGTGGCTCATTGCGTGATAATTACTCCTCTAACATTAAATTATACCGCCAGATGGTGCTGAAATAAGCTTAAAGGGTTACATAAAAAAAGGGTTTAACTGCCTAAATTGTGCACTGTATCATTGTGTCCAGTTATAATATGGGCATTAATGCCTGTTGTGACCTTAGCGGAGAAAAGAAGGTTAAATTATGGACCAGCCTAGTGCGGAAAAACCTAAGACAACAGACCGAAAATGGCTGCGGAATTACTTACCGATGTGGATCGGGCAGGCTGTTTCACTGTTAGGTAGTTCTTTAGTGCAATTTGCCTTGGTCTGGTACCTGACCGACCAAACTGGCTCGGCAACTGTGCTGGCGATGGCAACGCTGGTAGCTTTGCTTCCGCAAGTCTTTTTAGGACCGTTTTCTGGGGCAGTTGTAGACCGTCTGAACCGTAAGACGGTGATGATCGTCTCGGATTCACTCGTGGCACTTACGACGCTTGGCCTAATGGCGTCCTTTATGCTGGGCAGCATTCAGGTGTGGCATATTTACTTAGCCATGTTCTTGCGCTCGCTTTTCGGGACTTTCCAGATGCCGGCGATGAGCGCTTCCACCACGCTGATGGTGCCCCCTGAGCAATATTCACGTTTGGGTGGGGTCAATCAGGCGCTCTATGGTGTGCTCAATATCGTCAGCCCGCCTTTAGGCGCAGCGCTGCTGGCTGCCTTTGCCATTGACGCTGTGCTCATGGTCGATATTGTGACGGCTGCACTGGCGATTGGCTTGCTCGCCTTTTTTGTCAAGGTGCCACAACCCAAGCGTGCGGATGCCAGCCAGGCGATGACTCCAAAGCAAGTAATTGCCGATGTACGCTATGGGCTAAAGTATGCATATACCTGGAAGGGACTATTTGCGCTGCTCCTGATGGCTGCCTTGGTCAACATGGTGCTCTCGCCTGCTTTCTCGCTATTGCCGCTGCACGTAACCCAACATTTTGGCCGCGGTTTGGAAGAAGTGGCTTTGATGGATTCGGCTGTTGGGATTGGAATTGTGGTTGGCGGTGTGCTCTTGGGGGTTTGGGGAGGCTTTAAGCGCAAGATGACCACCATCCTTATCGGCTGGGTGGGAATCGGGCTATCAGCATTAGCTATTGGGTTGATCCCTGCCAGCGGTTTTGCTTTTGCAGTGGTGATGATTACCATTGTGGGGCTTTCCAGCGCCCTGACGAATGGTCCATTAGGTGCGCTCATGCAAGCTAAAGTGCCACCAGAAATGCAAGGCAGAGTCTTTACTGTGATGAATAGCCTATCCACTGGTGCGATGCCCTTGGGGATGCTGATGGCTGGGCCGTTGGCAAATGCATTAGGGACCTCCGCATGGTTTGTCATTGCCGGCGTGACGTTGCTCATTACAGGTGTGATAGCTTACGTAATGAAGGAAGTCTACACCTTAGATGATCAACTGCCGGGCGGGGCGCTACAGCCAGCCGTTGCGGAAGTTGGAGCGCCAGCGACAGACTAAATATCCTTATTCTAAAAACTTTGTTAAATCCGCAGTGGAAGGCAGAATGGCTTGGGTGCCGGCAGCCAGCAGCTCCTTTTCTGTGCCAAAGCCGCACAGTACCGAAAGTGATTGTGCCCCAGCTGCCCGTGCAGCCCGGACATCTACTACCGTATCCCCAATCATCAAGCAGTTCTGGATAGGTACGCCGAGCGCATGCGCTGCATAGAGCAGCGGATCGGGGAAGGGCTTGGTGTGTGGGCAAGTTTGAGACGTTACCACTATGGCAAAGTATGGTTCCAAAGCATTGTGTTCTAAGAAAGCGTGCGTGGTCAGTGCGTTGCGTGCCGAAACCACTGCCATTGGGTAGCGCAAGGAGAGGTCTTGAAGTAACTGCGGGACGCCGGAGATTACGGGATAAGATTCATGGGAAGCTCGACGGCGGGCGCGCTGATCTAAAACCTTTGCAATGAGGTTATCTATCTGGAGCCGATCGGCTAATTCGAGCAGAGCGTTGCCTGGGGATTCAAGCCGCATCACGAGGCGGCGGCTGAAAGTGTGCGCTTGCGGCTCGGGGATGAGGAAGTGCAGGGGCTTGAGCAGATTGACCAAGCGCTGGACCATTTGGTCATCACTATCGGCTAAGGTGCCATCCACATCGAATAACAGCGCTTTTACGCGCGAGAGGTCGAGCGGTGGAGCAGGGGCAGGTGGTCTGGAATTCATGGCGTGAAGTTTAGGGCAAGACGGGATGCTCAAAGCGTAGTTTTACTTCACCAAGCGCAGCACAGGATTCTGCCACTCCTAATAAAGGGCGCTCAGCAGCTGGTTCAAAGTCTCTGGGCTTTGGGCAATCAGCCAAGTGAAGCCACCATCCGCATCTTGCACGAGTGTGCTTGCAATGTCGTCATTCTGGTATATACCGGCGCTGTCTGCTTTGCCAAAGCGCAATGCAAGGTATTGCGTAAAGGCGGTTTGTGCTTCGCGGGCATCGGCTGCAGTATCCCAAGTGTAACGCACGAGCAAAGCCGCCTCGTTGGCGGCGGCGTTTTCCAGCACGATGTAAGTATCGCCGCCCCAGCCTTCTGTTGCAGCAGATGCTTTGCTCTCCACAAGACGGCTTGTGGCGTTATCACCTTGGGCGAGGATGAGGTAGGTGTACCATTCGCCCATTACATTACAGTCGGTCTCTTCCCAGCCAGAGCCTAAAGCATTAGCTAATTCAGGTAGGTCCACTGGGATAGGTGTATCTGCTGGATAGCGGTTGGGATGGAGGATTTGTTCTGTGGAGACAGGGTTTTGCTCTGTGAAGGCACGGTTGATGGTTGCATAGCCATCCTGCGCAAAGAGAGATTGAACGAAAGTAAAGCCCTGATCATAAGGAAACATAAAATCCAGCTGCATATAAGCAGGTGCTGAGTCAAAAACGGGGCTTTGATAACTTTGATAAAAGCGCTGCAGGTCTATGATGTCTTGTGGGGTAGCGTAGGTTTGCAGCCAGGTTAGTTCTGTGAGGGTAGCATCGCCTTCGATGAGGGATTGGATCGCTGCGCAGCGCTCGGAATCTTCCAGGCAGGATTCCTCGGTGTAATTCAATTTGCCTTTGAAATCAAAATGCTGATCTTGTAAAGCATGGGTGAACTCATGCGCGTAGGTGTCGCGCTCCACTCCGGTGAACCCGCTGCCCTTGACCACAAACATTGCTTTGGCTTCATCGTCATAGTAACCAGCGATCTGTTCGCTGTAGAGCTCCTGATAAAACGTGAGCAGGTCAAAATCTTGCGGCAGTAAGCCCAACAGTGAGAGCACCTGGGTATCACTGGCAGCATCTTCGGCGGTGTAGTCAGCGAAAAACTCGTTAGTGACGATTTCTTGCAATTCCTCTTCACTCAGCAGCTTGCGGGGCACCTTGGTTTTCGGCTCCAAGCCGCGGATGGTCGCGACTTGCTGTTCAATCTCGTCCATCGAAGCGGCGATTGCGGGATCCAAATCTTCTGGGGTTTCTGTCGCTGGTTGGGTAGGGATAGGAAGTTCAACTGGATGAACAAATAGGGTTGATCGAAGAGAAAGGATAATAAATAAGCCCAAAATTACCAATAATAATGCTGTCATAAAAGTTTCAATTTTAGATTTCATGAAATGCCTCGCTGGCGTAAGTATATCAGAATCAGGGTATAAAACAGCCCTCCGAGATAGAGGGCTGGTAACGGTGACACAATAGGAAAAAATTCAATTTCCTTTACTTTTTTTTGAGCGGCTTGACATCTAAGGGTTCATCGTCTTCTGGTAAGGGTTGGAGTTCAACCGCCTCTTCAACGGATGGTTCTTCTTCCAGTTCAGGCTGCCTTTGTCTCGTGCGTCGGCTTACGCGCCTGGGCTTGGGCTCTCCTTCTTCCTCCAAATGCTCTGCTTCCAGGCCTATTTCAGGTTCAGCAACGAGGCTGCTTTCCATACGGATAAGCTCCTGGTAAAAAGCGACCATGCGGCCGGCATTGATGAAAGATAAGCGTTCGTTGGCGCTATGCATCAAGGCAGTCTCTTCCGTACTGAGGAAGAAAGGTGAAAAACGGAAAACGTTTTGGCAGATAGGCGCATAATGGCGTGAATCGGTAGCGCCGGTCATAAGGTAAGGTACCACCAGTGCTCCTGGGAAGGAAGCGCGGATAAGCTCTGCCAAGCGCTCAAATTCTGGCGAATCCACATCTGCCACGAGGGTCGGGTCCCAGGCATACTCACTTGGGATAGTCTCTCCCTGAGCCGGCAGCACCTCCAGCACCTCATCGCCAACCATATCATTAACGCTCTGGTATACATCGGTCACGGTATCGCCTGGTAAAATGCGGAAATTGACCAGGGCTTCTGCCTCGGCGGGCAAGACGTTTTCAGCATTGCCGGCATGGAAGATGGTGGGGGCAGTGGTTGTGCGCGTGAGGGCGTTGGTGACAGGGTTGGCAGCCAGCTTGCGCTTGAGTCCTCCGCCAAAGAGCCACAGGTTAGCGTAACGCATGCGTTCGAAGAAAGGCAGCGCTTCAGCTACAAAGCTCATCATAAACTGGATAACATCCAGGCGTTGTGGGAAGGGGTTAGCTTCCAAGGCAGCGATGGCTAACCCTAATGAGCCGATCGCAGTGCGTGCCGGCGGAACAGAAGAGTGGCCACCCGTTACTTTTGCCTTCAACCTGAGGGAGAGGTAGCCTTTTTCGGAGATGCCGACTTGGCCGACTGGTCGGTCGATGCCATAGAGCGTGCCGCGAGTAACAGCGCCGCCCTCATCCAACATAAAGGCAAGCTGTACGCCACGCGCTTGCAATGTCTCAACGATCGCGCGGGCACCGTGCAAGCCAGAAACCTCTTCGTCATCGCCAAAAGCTAAGTAGATGGTGCGCTCAGGTTGGTAACCGGATTTGAGCAGGTTGTTGACTGCTTCCATAATGCCGATGAGCGTGCCCTTGCAATCCAACGTGCCCCGGCCCCAAACGTAACCTTCGGCAAGCTCGCCGGCAAAGGGCGGATGCAGCCAGCCGGAGTCTTCGGATTCATCCGCTGGGACAACGTCTTGGTGCGCGGCAAAGCAGACAGCTGCGAGGTCTGGGTTTGTACCCAGCCAAGTGTAAAGCAAGGCGTGATGGTTGATCACCTCGCAGGTCAGTTGTTCGTGTAGTTGCGGATAGAGTGTGCGCAGCAATTGGTGTAAACCTTCGAAAGGCTCTGGATCAACGAGGTTAGGATCACGGTTGGAGATGGTGCGGTATTGCACCGCCAAACCGATGCGCTGAGCCACCGATTCGCCGTCGACCTCAGGTAGGGAGAGGGGTTCAACTTCTTCGTTGCGGATGGGAAAGTTTAGTGTGCGCACAACTAATACTATAACGAGCGCCACGATGATAATTCCAAGAATAATTAAAGGACTCATACTGCCTCCATTTCTTCGCTGAGGAAGAGATTTGCCTTTATTGTACTGGAAAATTTGAGTGTGGCCAGATGCACACTAAAACTTCAAATGATTGTATACGTGAACCCAACCCGCACCCCCCACCGCTTGCTTGACATCCTCTCAGCTTATTGTTAAAATCACGCCACAAGTCAGGTAAAAGCCGAGCTAGCTCAGTTGGTAGAGCATGCGACTGAAAATCGCAGGGTCCACAGTTCGATTCTGTGGCTCGGCATTCCATCTCTCAAACGCCCAAGCGGGCGTTTTTTTATGCCTCAAGAGTTAAATACTCGTAGGGTAAAGTACCCTTAGGGTAAAGTACCTGTAAGGTATAATTACCCCAATGTATTTTCCAGTGAGGTGTTTATGAGCAAAAAGGTTGGGTTGCTAACCGCCGGTGGGGATTCCCCAGGCGTTAATGCTGCCATTCGTGGGTTTGGAAAAGCCATCACCAGTGCGGGCGATGTGGAACTCATTGGTTTTCGGGATGGTTTTAGCGGGTTGGTGGAAGACCACACCATGGAGCTGAGCAGCAATGCTTTCTCTGGCATTCTGACTCTGGGTGGCACAATCCTGGGCATAAGCCGCAGCTTGCCGCAAGCCATGCCCACGGATGAGGGCACCGTAGATATGACCGAAAAGGCAGTAGATACCTACAAACGCCACAAGTTAGATGCGCTGGTGTGCATTGGCGGGAAAGAGACGATTAAAGCCGGATTGCACCTTAGCCGTGCAGGCTTGAATGTGGTTGTCATCCCCAAAGCTGCTGATAATGATTTGCCAGGGACAGATAAAGCTATCGGCTTTGATACAGCCCGTGAGATTGCCACACAAGCTATCGACCGCTTACATACGACAGCCACCGCAACCCACCGCATTATGATTGTTGAGCTGATGGGTTTACACGCCGGCTGGCTGACGCTCGGAGCCGGCTTAGCCGCAGGCGCAGACGTGATTCTCATTCCGGAATTCCCCTATGATATGAAGCTGGTCATCGATGCAATCCTCAGCCGCAAACGTGCAGGGCGCAATTTCTCGCTTGTGGCGGTGGCAGAAAATGCCCGCTCGCAAGAACTTGTCGACTTTGTGGAGCGCGCGGCACGCCAGAAAGCGCAGCGGGAAGTCGAAGATACATCGGCGGTTGAACAAGAAATTGACCGCATCAGCAGCTCCTACTCTGGCGAGACGATGCTCCTTGCCCGGCGCCTGCGAGAAGAGACCGGCTTAGAGACACGCATCACGATATTAGGATCTCTGGTGCGCGGGGGCACACCTACGGCTGCTGACCGCTTGCTTGCCACCCAGTTAGCAGAGTGGAGCGCGCTTATGGTGGTTGAGGGGCAATTTGGACGTATGGCACGCCGGCTGAATGACCAGATGGGTAGTGTGCCGCTGGAAGAAGTGGTGAACCGTCACAAGGTAATCCCGCCGGATCATGCTTGGATTCGTGGAGCCTATCAAGTCGGCACTTGTTTAGGCGTGGTGCCTCCGGCTACCTTACCGCTCTTATAACGTGAGCTGAGAACCCCGCTTATACAGCTTCTTTAGGGTAAAACACTTTGCGGATAGCTGGGTTGCGTGCTAGCCCAGCTTCGAGAATTTCCATGAGGTTATCCAGCAAATTTTGTGCAAGCGGTTCTTCGGTGATCGGCACGCTACCACTTGCGATGGCGGCGGCTTTATCTTCCAGCAGGGGGACGAGGTAGCGGCCGATGCCGTGAAAGACCCCACCGAGCACATTTGCCGCCAAGAGCGTATCCACATAAGGCGCTAAATCCTCGTGGAGTAAGCCTTGGGTGAGCAGATCGTTGAAATATCCGGGTCCGCCCATCACTTGTGGATTATCCGGATCTTGGAGGAAGGCGAAATGCTCAATGCGGGCTAACTCTGGCTCACGCAGTTCAAACAGCAATTCTAATTGAAATAGCCAACGCAGATAAGAAAAAATATTGCGAGAATTGGCAGTGGGGGGAAGAGTCGAAGCGAGGGAGAGCTTCCTGCGCTGCACGAGCGTCAGCACATATTGGAAAAGATCGGCTTTATCGGCGAAGTATTGGTAGAAGGAACCTTTGGCAATATGCGCACCAGCAACGATGGCATTGACGCCTGCGCCTTCGAAGCCGTGGGCAGCAAACTCGTGAATGGCGGCAGCTTCAATCGTGGTGCGTTTGGTTTCAGGAAGGTTAAAGAAAGTGGTGCTGGGCATAGCGCTCCTCCGGGAAAATGACTAAACGGTCATATTGTATGCAGGCAAGCAGGAGATGTCAAGTGTCAAATCTCGAAAAAAGCTGCAATTTTAGGATAAAATAGCACGCATGGATCACATCTATTCCCCCTGGCGCAAAGAATATTTCGACCGCGATAAAAATGACCAAGCTTGTGTGTTTTGCGAGGCTGCCAAACAACCCGACAGCCCTGAGAATCTGATTATCTTCCGCGGAAAACTTACTTTTATCATCCTCAACCGCTACCCCTATACCAGCGGTCACTTGATGGTGGTGCCTTATCAACATTCCAGTGCGCTGGAGGAGCTGATAGATGACACAATGTTAGAGATGATGCAGTTAACTCAAAAAGCGGTGTGCGTGCTGGGGCAGGAATACCAGCCGCAGGGCTATAACATTGGGATGAACTTAGGGGCTGTGGCTGGTGCCGGCATCACCGAGCACCTGCATCTGCACGTGGTGCCACGTTGGCAAGGGGATGCCAATTTTGTCTCTGTGATAGGTCAAACGCGCGTCTTGCCTGAAACATTAGAAGAAACGTATCACCGCATGCGCGAGGCTTGGAAGAGAGCTTCGACGACGTGAATAAAATTGCGTAATTAATAAAGAATATGCCCTTCGAAAAGAGGTAACCATGCAAGACGAATTCCAAAACAAACTGATCAATACCATTCGCTTTTTGGCAGCTGATGCCATTCAACAAGCCAATTCAGGCCATCCTGGCTTGCCGATGGGGGCGGCTCCCACTGCCTTCACCATCTGGACGCGGCACATGAGGCATAACCCAGCTAACCCATCCTGGCCGAACCGGGATCGCTTTATCCTATCGGGCGGGCACGGCTCCATGCTGCTTTATGCTCTGCTCTACCTGACGGGCTATGACCTTTCCCTGGAGGATATCAGACAATTCCGACAGTGGGGCAGCCGAACGCCTGGTCACCCAGAATTTGGCCTCACGCCCGGCGTGGAAGTCACCAGCGGCCCATTGGGCCAGGGTTTTGCCAACGGCGTGGGCATGGCGATCGCTGAAGCGCACTTAGCCAAGGCCTACAACCGCCCCGGATTTGATATTATCGATCATTATATTTATGGCATTGTCACCGATGGGGACTTGATGGAAGGTGTGGCGAGCGAAGCCGCTTCGCTGGCGGGCACGCTACGTTTGGGTAAGCTGATCTACCTCTATGATGACAACCACATATCGATTGAAGGTCCAACGGAGCTGGCATTTACGGAAGACCGAGCTAAGCGTTTCGCAGCTTACGGCTGGCATGTGCAATCTGTACCGGATGGGCTTGACGTGGAGGCCATCGACCGGGCGATAAGCGCAGCTAAGCAAGACCCGCGCCCGTCGCTGATTTGCGTGCGCAACATCATCGGTTACGGTTTGCCGACCAAAGCCGGCAAGGCTTCTTCGCATGGCGAGCCGCCCGGAGAGGCGGAGTTAGCTGGAGCCAAGGAGGCTCTCGGCTGGCCGCAGGAGCCGCGTTTTTACGTGCCGGAAGACGCTTTAGCCTTTTACCGTCAGGCGCAAGAGAAAGGCGCGGAATTAGAAGCTGCCTGGAAGCTGAAGTGGGCTGCCTATAGTCAAGCTTACCCTGAACTCGCGGCGGACCTCGAGCGCCGACTGAGCGGGCAACTGCCGGCCGGCTGGGAGGAAGGCTTGCCAGAGTTCCCTGCGGATGCTAAAGGTATAGCAACACGGGTTTCTTCGGGTAAGGTTATCAACGCGCTTGCGCCCAAGCTGCCAGAGCTTTTTGGCGGCTCGGCAGATTTAGCCCCGTCTACAAAAACCTGGATCGACAGCTCCAAAGCCTTTTTCCCGGTGCTGAAGCCCGGTGAAGAGGATAGCTATGAGGGGCGCAATGTACACTTTGGTGTGCGTGAGCATGGCATGGGCGCTATCATTAATGGGCTGGCTTATAACGGAGGTTATATCCCCTTCGGCTCCACGTTTTTGGTGTTTTCGGACTATATGCGGCCAGCGTTGCGCATCTCAGCACTCTCGCATTTGGGCTCGATTTGGGTCTTTACGCATGATAGCATTGGGGTGGGCGAAGACGGCCCAACGCATCAGCCGGTAGAGCAGCTGGCAGCCTTGCGCTGCATTCCGAATCTCATCACATTACGGCCAGCCGATGCCAATGAGGTAGTGCAAGCCTGGAAAATTGCCATCCAGAACCGCCATCGTCCAACCGCACTCGCGCTTACACGGCAAAACGTGCCAACCCTCGACCGCAGCCAATTTGCCTCAGCCGAAGGTGTTCAGCGCGGAGCATACGTACTAGCGGATCTAGGCGGAGGGCAGCCAGAAGTTATCTTGATGGCTAGCGGCTCGGAGGTGAGCTTGATTGTGGAGGCTGGGCAGCGTTTAGCCGAGCTTGGTCATTCCGTTCGCCTGGTATCCTTCCCGAGCTGGGAGCTGTTTGCGGAGCAGGAACAGGCTTATCAGGATGAGGTGCTTTTACCAGAGCTGCGCGTGAGAGTAGCTGTGGAGGCTGGCGTTGCCCAAGGCTGGCGGCAGTGGGTCGGTGACCAAGGGTGCATCTTGGCAATTGACCGCTTTGGTGCTTCAGCGCCCTGTGAGGTGGCTTTCAAGATGTATGGCTTCACCCCGGAGCGCGTGGCAGAATTGGCACTTGAATTGCTGGCTGTTTTGCAATCACATGGGATTGAAAGCAGCCAAAACATGGCTTTGAAGGGAAGGCGAGAAAATGAATAAGGCATTGCAGTTACTTGAATTAGGTCAGTCCTTGTGGTTTGACAGCATCCAGCGAAGTATGCTGCATAATGGCGAGATGGCAGGCATGATCGCGCGGGGTGAAATCCGCGGCGTCACTTCTAACCCAACCATCTTTATGCAAGCAATCACCAAATCGACGGATTATGATGACAGCTTGCAAGCATTGGGCAAAATGGCTCTCAAGCCAGAAGATGTTTTTTTCAAATTAGCCATCGAAGATATTCAAGCAGCTGCTGATCTCTTTGCCCCCCTATACCAGCAGACCCAAGGTGGAGATGGTTACGTGAGCTTGGAAGTGAGCCCTGATTTGGCTTACGATAGTGAGGCTACGCTTGTGCAAGCCAACGAAATCTGGCAAAGGGTGAACCGACCAAACCTCATGATCAAGATACCGGCTACCTCTGCTGGCTTGCCGGCGATTACCGCAGCAATTGCAGCTGGGATCAATGTGAATGCTACCCTCATATTTTCGATTGAGCGCTACCGCGAGGTTGTGGAGGCTTACATGAAAGGCTTGGAACAGCGCTTGAATGCCGGCTTACCTTTAGGCCGGGTGGCATCGGTAGCGTCCTTTTTTGTTTCACGCATGGATAGCAAAATTGACCCCCAGTTACAAAAGATTATCGATGAAGGTGGAGCTAGAGCCGCACAAGCAGAACAATTGATGGGCAAGGCTGCGATTGCCAACGCCCGTTTGGCTTACGCAGCCTTTAAAGAAATCACCGGTACTGAGCGCTTTATCGGCTTACAGAACAGGGGAGCGCGGGTACAGCGTCCACTGTGGGCTTCTACCAGCACCAAAAACCCCGCTTACCGTGATGTGCGCTATGTAGAGGAGCTGATTGGAAAGGATACGGTTAATACTGTCCCGCCCCAGACGCTGGCAGCGTTTCTGGATCATGGTGAGGTACGGCCCAGCTTGGAAGAAGACCTGGAAGGTGCCCGCGAAGTCTTCGCGCAATTAGAAAAGTTGGGCATTTCGTATAACAAAGTTACGGCTGAGTTAGAAGACGAAGGGGTGAAGTCTTTTGCAGATGCGTTCAACACGCTGCTGAACGCCATTGCACAACGGCGGAAAGCGAAATAATCTCTCAATAAAATTACCTGCCGATTTTTAGGGTAATTTATTTTTCGTTTCCTAAATTGCTGGCGATACTCAAGCCTTAGGCTGGGCGCGCTGCCCCTTGATTGCGTTGATCAGCCCGTTGGTAGAGGCATCGTGATGCGTGGCTGGCTCGGGGCTGGTTAGCTCAGGGATAATCTGATTGGCGAGCTGCTTGCCCAGCTCCACGCCCATCTGATCGAAGGAATTGATGTTCCAGATAATGCCTTGAGTGAAAATTTTATGCTCATAGAGCGCAATCAGGCTGCCGAGCACTTCTGGCGTCAGCTTGGGGTAGAGGAAGGAGCTGGTCGGACGGTTACCGGGGAAGGTTTTGGCTTGTGCCAGGAGCTCCAAGCGTTCACCAGAGACGCCCTGTGCCATCAACTCTGCCCGGGCTTCCTCAACGCTGCGGCCTTTCATCAGTGCTTCGGTTTGGGCTAAGTAGTTTGCTAACAGCAAGGTGTGATGGTCCTCGAGCGGGTTTTGGCTCTCCATTGCAGCGAAAAAGTCGGATGGGACAAGCTGGGTGCCTTGATGAATGAGCTGGTAAAAAGCATGCTGGCCGTTAGTGCCCTGCTGCCCCCAGATGATTGGCGCGGTTGCGTAGGTTACGGGCTGGCCTTCGCGCGTAACGCACTTGCCGTTGCTTTCCATTTCAGCTTGCTGCAGGTATGCTGGCAGGTATTCCAAGTATTGGTCATACGGCAGGATGGCTTGGGTATGGGCGCCAAAGAAATTGTTGTACCAGATGCTCAGCAGCGCCATCACCACCGGAATGTTGTGCTCAAAGGGGGTGTAGCGGAAGTGTTGGTCTGCCAGATAAGCGCCGTGCAGGAAGGCTTCGAAATTATCCATCCCAATCGATATTGCCACAGAAAGACCAATCGCAGACCACACTGAGAAGCGCCCGCCAACCCAATCCCAAAATTCAAACATGTTTTCGGGGTTGATGCCAAAGCGCGTGACGTCAACAGTGTTGGTGGAGATGGCACCGAAATGGCGGGAGATGTGCTCCTCAGAGCCGGCATGCTGCAGGAACCAAGCTCGGGCAGAGCGGGCATTGCGCATCGTTTCTTGGGTGGTAAATGTCTTGGAAGCAATCAAGAGCAGCGTCGTTTCGGGGTTGAGAAGCTGGAGTGTCCCGACGATGTCGGTACTATCCACGTTGGAGACAAAGTGCGTGTGCAAGCCAGGCTGCGCATAGGGTTGCAACGCCCGGCAGACCATTTTGGGACCCAAATCCGAGCCGCCGATGCCGATGTTGACCACGTCGGTAATGTGCTTGCCAGTGTAACCCCGCCATTCCCCGGAACGCACAGCTTGGCTAAACGTGCGCATTTTCGCCAGCACGCGGCGTATCTCTGGCATGACATCCTCGCCATCCACATATACTGGTGTATCAGATTGATTGCGCAAGGCGGTATGCAGCACGGCGCGGTTTTCTGTCAGGTTGATTTTTTGACCAGTGAACATTGCTTCGATCATCCGAGCCAAGTTACGAGCTCTGGCTAAATCGAAAAGCAACGCCATGGTGGTCTCGGTCACCCGATTTTTGGAGTAGTCATAAAGAATATCTCCCAGGTGTAGTGAGAAACGGTCAAAGCGCTGTGGATCCTTGGCGAAGAGCTCCCGCATGTGCAGGTCTTTTATTTGTTCGTAATGCGCAGCGAGGCTCTGCCAGGCTGGAGTTTGGTTGATTGCTGCCATAATGCCTCCCATAATTTGCGAAAGCGAAGAAGTACGTTTAAAAGGTGCTTTATTGTGGATGAATCATAACAGTGTGATATGCCCATAGCAAGGGTAGAAGATGTTGAAAAACTAAACTTGATAGTCAAAGTTGTTTTAGGAATATACTCAATCAAAAAAGTATCACATTTGCCCTAACCTGCAAGCATTTTTCCCCTCACCAGCGCCTGTCAGGCAGGCTAAATCTGAAACCAGCCGCTGAGGAGGGGAATAAAAGGGGTGGGATTGCAAACATGTTTTGAGATCGTTATAAACT
>DMCS01000030.1 GCA_003445715.1 Candidatus Mesolinea sp.
TCTGCTGGGAGAGGGAGGTTCTTCAGTCAGGTTAAATCTGAAACCATCCGCTGGGGAGGGGGATCAAAGGGGTGGGGGATTGCGATTATGTTTTGAGATCGTTCTAAACTAAGCGATTCAAAGACTGATAATCAGGGCATTCTTAACGCTCTTTTTCGGGCTAACTCCTTACTTGTTTTTTCTATTACGCAGTACACTGCGTGTGTCCATTGCATAGCTCCTCATCATAATTAGGACATTTCTATTTTGCACCTTTAGGACATTATCACTTTGCCCTTACAGTCAAGGCTAAATTGGTGTCAAGGCTAAATTGGTGTCAAGGCTAAATTGGAAAATCTAAGCGAATTGTTTGATATAATTCACCGTCGGCATTGCGCCGGAAATATCTGCGCGCAGTGCGCCGTGAAATTATGCAAAATTATAAGAAAGGTCAATACTCATGAAAGAATTTTCTACAGCTTCCGTACGCAACATCGTGCTTGCGTCCCATAGCAGCTCCGGCAAGACCATGCTTACCGAAGCATTCCTCTACTTTACCGGAGCTACCACGCGTCTCGGGAAAATTGAGGACGGCACGACAGTTTCTGACTTTGATGAGGAAGAGCAGCGCCGCGGTATTTCCTTATATACCTCGGTGATTCCCGTTCTCTATAAGGGCCTCAAGCTGAACTTGCTGGATACCCCCGGCTATATGGATTTTATTGGCGAGGTGATTTCTGCCATGCGTGTGGCAGACTGTGCCGTGGTGCTGATAGATTCCGTCGCCGGCTTGGAGGTTGGCACCGAGATGGCAATGCAATACGCTGCCCAGTTCAGCCTACCGATGATCATGGTCGTCAATAAAATGGACCGCGATAATGCCAATTTTCAAAAAGCGATCGCATCCGTTGAAGAAGGCACAGACTACCGCCTCATCCCGATGCAGCTCCCCTGGGGAGAAAAAGCTAACTTTCAAGGTGTGATTGACTTAGTGAGCATGAAGGCCTATAAAGGCGATGGTAAAACAGTTGTGGATATCCCAGAGGAGTATAAAGCCCAAGCAGATGAAGCGCGCCTTAAATTAGTTGAGGCTGCAGCCGAGGGTGAAGATGCCTTGCTCGAGCGATACTTCGAGAATGGTGGGCTTTCGGACGAGGAAATATTACAAGGAATGCGTAAAGCAATCGGGAACAGCAATGTCATTCCAGTACTTGTGGCAGCCGGTGCTCACATGATCGGCATTGGGCCATTGCTGGATGCCTTCGTTGCCTTATCTCCCTCCCCGCTCGATCGGCCAGCAGCTGTGGCACAATCACCTCAAGGCGAGGTGAAGTTAGAGCCTTCTGATGCGGGACCGTTGGCTGCCTACGTCTGGAAGACCACTGCAGATCCCTTTGTTGGCCGCCAGACGTTCTTCCGTGTATTTTCCGGCGTGATGGTCTCCGATACTCGCGTTTGGAACGCAAATAAGGGCGAGGAAGAGCGCTTAGCTAACGTTCAGGTACCTTTTGGTAAAGAGAATCTGCCTGTGCCGGCTATTCATAGCGGCGATATTGGAACGGTGGCAAAGTTGGCTGTTACCACCACGGGAGATACCCTCACCACGCGTGAGCAAAACCTTATCCTGCCCAAGCCGAGCTACCCTAACCCGCTCTATCGCGTGGCTGTCGCTCCGAAGACGCAATCGGATGCAGCTAAGATGAGCGGCACGCTTACGCGCCTGTGCGAAGAAGATTTAACCCTCTCATGGGAAATGGAACCTGCCACCAAACAAACGCTGCTATTTGGTATGGGGGATCAACACATTGACGTGGCTGTTCGGCGGGCAGAAACCAAATTCCAACTTTCGATGAACCTCCTGGAACCCAAAGTGCCCTACGAAGAGCATATCACCAAAGAAGCCAGCGCTATGTATCGCCACAAGAAGCAAACCGGCGGTGCAGGTCAGTTTGGTGAGGTTCACCTACGTGTCTTCCCCATCCAAGATGAAGATTTCACTTTTAGCAATGACGTCTTTGGCGGTGCAATCTCCAGCAGCTATATGGCGCCGATTGAGAAAGGTATCCGCTCGGTAATGAAAGAAGGCGTGATTGCAGGTTACCCAGTGCATAATGTTGGCGTCTCGGTCTTTGATGGTAAAGAGCATCCCGTTGATTCCAAACCGATCGCCTTTGAAATTGCTGGGCGTGAAGCCTTTAAGTTAGCTTTCAAGGATGCCAACCCCGTGCTTTACGAACCCATCATGAAAGTGACCATTACCGTACCAGAAGCCAATATGGGTGATGTACTCGGTGACCTGAATACCCGCCGTGCTCGCGTGCAAGGCATGGCAACCGAAAAAGGTCGCTCAGTAGTTACTGCAATGGTACCCCTAGCAGAAATGCTGCGCTACACTACCACCCTGCGTTCGATGACGGGGGGGCGAGGTTACTTTACCATGGAGTTCGACCATTATGACTTGGTACCAACTCACTTGACCCAAGCGATTATCGAAGCGCGCCAAAAAGAACTAAAATCCGAAGATTAATCTTCGTTTTTACACATTCACAGCCGCCCCGGTTTGGACGGCTGTTTTTGTTTAAGCTGTTCTTTCAGGTTTTGGCTTAGGTTTCGCCATCGAAAGCAGAGCTTCCGCCAAGGGGATGCAGTCTGCTACCACGCGTTCATCTGCAACTTGGAAGATTGGGGCCTGCGGGTCTTTATTCACCGCAATGATGTAAGTCCCTTCGGCTAAGCCAGCTAAGTGCTGCACAGCTCCAGATATGCCAAAAGCTAAGTACACTTTCGGCGCAATTGTAATCCCAGTTTGCCCGACTTGATGCGCATAAGGCAGCCAGCCAAGGTCCACCACCGCGCGGGAGGCAGCTAGACCCGCTCCTAGGGCTTTTGCTAGGTCCTGGAAGAGAGGCAAGGTACGCGGGCTGCCGATGCCCCTGCCTATCCCAATCACGATTTCCGCTGATTCCAGGCTCAAAGACTCGCTTGTGGTAAGTCTTAAATCTAACTGCTGGATGAGGTTGTTTTCGGGCAGGCGCACTTCAGCATAGGTGAGGCTGCCTCGCCGGCTAATATCGGGCGCGAGTGAATGCATCACATGCGGACGTACGGTCGCCATCTGCGGGCGTCGATTGCGGCAAAGGATGGTTGCCATCAGGTTACCGCCAAAAGCCGGCCGTGTTTGCTGCAGCAAGCCGCTCTGTGCGTCAATTTCCAAGCGGGTACAATCAGCTGTCAAGCCTGTCTCCAAACGTGAGGCAATCCGTGGGGCAATCGAACGCCCAAAACCTGTTCCGCCAATCAAAAAAATCGAAGGTTGGTAAGCTTGCACCAATTGAGCCAAGGCAAGTGGATAAAGCAGCTCATCGCGCTGGTCAAGCTTAGCGGTTGGCAACGCCAGCACTTCATCTGCGCCGTACGCCCAAAGTTGGCGATAGCTCTGGGCAGCTTGCTCCCCCAGCACGATCGCGCATACAGGCTCTCCGCTGCTTGCAGCGAGGCGGTGCGCCTCACCCAAGAGCTCAAAGGTCACCGATTTGAACTGCCCAGCGAAGAACTCGGCAAAAACCCAAATTCCGCGTGCCTGAGAGTTTGGCTGGACCGTTTGCGGTAAGCGGAGCTCAATAGCCTCGTAGCGGCAAGCCGGCACGCATGCACCGCAAAAAACGCATGCCTCCGAGATGACCGCCATGCGCCCCAGCATGCTAATTGCGCCATAAGGGCAGGCTGGAAGGCACTTACGGCAGCCGACGCATTTTTCCGGCAATACGCGGATCTCAGCCATGCTGCTCCCTCCCAGCTTGTTGCTGCAAGCTTGCCAGGATCTGACCCGCGATTTCTGACAGCGTACCTTCCACCACAATACTGGTTTTGTGCTGCTCCGGCACAAAAGTGGAGATGACTTGCGTGGGCGAACCTTCCAACCCAATGCGCCCAGGGTCAACATCCAGATCCTCTACTTTCCAGATGAGAACATCGGATTTCTGTGCCCGGCGGAAACCTGCCAGCGTTGGAAAGCGTGGGGTGTTAATCTCCTTGACTACGGTAAGCAATGCGGGCAACTGGACCCTCAGGCGCGCATAACCTTCGTCGACCATTTTTTGGCAAATCAGGCTCTCTGCACTAACCTGTTCGATTTTAGAGATTGCGGTGGTATGCGGAATACCCAACTTCTCGGCTAATTCGGGGCCAACCTGAGCTGTATCGCCATCAATTGCCTGTCTGCCGCATAAGATTAGGTCTACTTTGCCTAACTTCCGTATCGCAGCTGCTAAGGTAGTCGCCGTAGCGAGCGTATCCGCACCAGCAAAACGACGGTCAGTCAACAAGATGGCTTGGTCTGCCCCCATAGCGAGTGCTTCCCGCAGCATCATTGCAGCACCAGAGATACCCATAGTAATCACGCTCACCGTGCCGCCATGCGCCTCGCGCAAGCGCAGCGCTTCTTCCAAGGCGTAGGCATCAAAGGGATTGAGCATCAGCTCCACGCCTTCGCGTATGATCGTACGGGTGCGCGTGTCCAACTGAACTCGTGTGGTAGCGGGCACTTGCTTAACGCAAACGACAATCTCCATACCGCTTTCAAGCCTCCAGCGGGAACATATTCCCAGGGTTGAGCAGCCCTTGGGAGTCAAAGCAGCGTTTGAGCGCGCGCATTTCATTCAGAGCCTGCGCGCCATAGAGCTCAGCAAGCAGAGCATGCTTGAGTTTACCAATCCCATGCTCCGCCGAAACTGTCCCACTGGCAGCAACAATTTCCCGTGCCCATAGCTCAAAAAGCTGCTTGCCTTGCGTATATTCGGCTTCATTGCGAGGGAGGATGTTCACGTGGAGGTGATTATCGCCAATATGCCCAAACTTTAGTGCTTCTAAGCCGGTTTGCGTGAGCGTATCTTCATACAGCTTCATTACCCAATCCAGTTTGTCATCCGGTACAGCCATATCACTGCCCAACTTGGTCAAATTGGGATGTTGCCGCTTGCGCTCAGCAATGATGCGGTTGATGCTCTCGGGAATGGCATGGCGGAAAGCAACTAGCTTTTCCAAATCTTGGTGCGAAAGCGCTAACCAGGTGGCTTGCTCATCACCGCCTGCAGCGTTGAGCAGGTCAGCAACCCGATTGATAGCCTCATCGCGGTCGGTTAAGCTCTCAGTGGTAAACTCCGTGTAGATTGCGCTCTGAGCCGCTGGACTAAGCGCAGGAATATTCTGATGGGTATGCAGCTGCTCTTGCTCGCTACGGATTAGCGCTAAGCAGGCTTGATCAAAAAATTCGATGGCGGCTGGCTGCTCAGCTTGCGGCAGGGCTCTTAGGGCATGTACATAAGCCAAGGCATTCTGCTCGCTTGTGAAGAATGCCATCATTCCCCAAGTGAAGCCTGGCTGCGGAGCTAAGGCTAAAGTGACCTCGGTTACAATGCCTAATGTCCCTTCCGAGCCAATGAAAAGATCGATAAGATCCATGTTTTCATGCACATAATACCCAGAAGCATTCTTGACCTGTGGCATCTGGTAAGCCGGTAACTGCCCAGCGATCTGACTGCCGTCATCCAAGCGCAACGCAACCTTCCGACCTTGGGCAAATTGCTCACCGCGGCGCAAGGTAAGGCTCTTGCCGTTGGCAAGCAGCAAGCGCAGACCAAGCACATGCTGGCGCATAGAGCCATAACGGTAAGACTTTGCCCCCGAGGCGTTGGTTGAGACCATCCCTCCAATCGAAGCAGTCGTCTCGGTGATATCCGCCGGCAGGAACCAAGCACCATTCTGCTGAAAGCGCCGCAAAGCAGATTGTGCTTGTGCACTCCAACCAGTTGTATCAAAGGATTTCTCGGCGATAGCTTTGTTGAGCTGATTGAGCTGCATTCCAGGTTGAACCGAAAGCAAGAAGCGCTTCCGCTTAGCATCCCATCCCATTCCGGTAATGCGATTGAGCTTGCTGAGGTTGAGGATATGCCCACCTTTAGGCACAGCACCACCCGTAATGCCTGTGCGCGCGCCTTGCACCGTGAGTGTTTGATGAGCTTGGCTAACCGCGAGCAAAATCTCGCGGATTTCGGCTTCATTTTCTGCGAAGGAAATGCTCTCTGCCTGACCGGTGACTTTGGACTCGTCACTCAAGTAAGGCTGGATTATTTGGGGGTCGTTCAGAATTTGTGCTGGCATCCTGCCAATTGTAAAGCAAAACTATCGTAAGGAGGGTGTTGAAAATGTCCAG
>DMCS01000064.1 GCA_003445715.1 Candidatus Mesolinea sp.
CCAAAAGACCCCCCCTCTCCCAGCAAATTGACGCTAAAAACCGAATGTGATTCGGAGCTGGGAGAGGGCAGGGTGAGGGCAGATTGAAATTCTTAACTTTGAAAAATTTGGATGTAATCGATTGACCAATGTTTTTCAACCCCCTCCCCTCAAAAAATTTGACAATATAAGTAACTGTGTAGTATACTAAAAATTTGCATGAATTATACAGATACAAGCCAATGATGCACCTGGGAATAAGTATTCTCAGCGTCATTTTTGTGTTAAATAACCCCTCTCACGGTTTTGGAGGTACGCGTGGAAAATAAACAAATGAAATCGCTTCGCATCAGCTTAGCATCCCCCGATACAATTCATAGCTGGTCCTATGGAGAAGTGCTCAAGCCGGAAACGATCAACTATCGCCGGCTGCGGCCAGAGAAAGACGGCTTATTCGATGAAGCCATTTTTGGTCCCACTCGAGATTACCAATGCTATTGTGGCAAATATAAAAACCAAAAATATAAAGGCATAATTTGCGATAAATGTGGCGTGGAAGTTACCCGCTCTTCGGTGCGCCGTGAGCGTATGGGTCATATCGACTTAGCTGCTCCTGTTGCACACATCTGGTATACCCGCAGGGTCCCTTCATATTTGGGCCTCTTGTTAGATATCTCCCGTCGGAACTTAGACCGGGTTTTGTATTTTGCGCAATACATTGTGACCTACGTGGACGAGGATGCCAGGCAGAAAGCGCTCAAACGTTTGGAAGATGAAATCAGTGTTTCCGAACGTGAGCTGATTGAAAAGGTTAATAGTCAAATTGCGGAAGCTAAGAAGCAACGCGATCGTCAGATCAAAGAACTTGACGCCCAAATCGAAAGCATCAATAGGGCGTATGATGAACAGGTCAGCGATTTATTTGAGCCCGTGATCGCTGAAGGCCAACGTTTGGAGCGTGAATTGAACGAAAAGATGGGCCATACCGTGCGAAAGCCGATTGTTTTTAGTGTGAATGGCTTTGAACAGACGATTGTTGAAGTGGGTGAGGAAGTTACTTCAAAACATCTTTCCCGCGTACAAAAAATAGTTAATGAACGCATGGAATTGCTGGAAAACGACCTCAAAGCAGAAAAGAACCAGAAGGTCGAAGAACTGAAGATGCAGAAAGAAACCATCCGCGCTGAGTCCGAATTGGTCATGGAGGGCATCCGTAACCAGTTAGAAGATCAAGAAGCTGCTACAAAAACAGAAAACGCACGGATGCGCGATGAACTTTATGAATTGCAGCCATTTACCTTTTTAAGCGAAGGACGCTACCGCGAGCTGAAGTCTCGCTGGGGGCAGGTCTTTAAGGCTGATATGGGTGCAGAAGCTTTCCAGGACATCTTACATCGCTTAGACCTGGACGCACTTGCTGAGGAGCTCTGGCAAGAAGTGCGTACTACCAAAAGCAAACAGAAGCGCAAGAAAGCTACCAGCCGCCTGAAAGTGGTGGAAGCATTCCGCCGCTCTAAGAATAAACCGGAATGGATGATCCTTTCGGTCCTACCGGTGATCCCTCCTGATTTGCGCCCCATGGTGCAATTAGATGGCGGTCGTTTCGCCACTTCTGACCTAAATGACCTTTACAGGCGCGTCATTAATCGCAATAACCGGCTCAAGCGCTTGCTCGAGCTAGGTGCGCCTGATGTTATTGTGCGCAATGAAAAGCGTATGCTGCAAGAAGCCGTTGACGCGCTGATTGATAACTCTCAGCATGGACGTATGCTTTCCCGTCGTGGACGCCGCGAGCTACGCTCATTGAGTGACATGCTCAAGGGGAAGAAAGGTCGCTTCCGTCGAAATTTGCTGGGTAAGCGTGTAGATTACTCAGGTCGTTCTGTGATTGTAGTTGGTCCTAAACTGAAACATTATCAATGCGGGTTACCCAAGACGATGGCATTGGAGCTCTACAAACCCTTTGTAATTGCTGGTTTGATTAAGCACGAATATACCAATAACATCAACGGTGCCAAACGCTTTATCATGCGGAACCGCCCTGAAGTTTGGGAAGTGTTGGAAGAAGTGATCCAAGAACGTCCGGTTTTACTGAACCGCGCACCAACCCTGCACCGCTTAGGCATTCAGGCTTTTGAGCCTGTGCTGATTGAAGGCAGCGCAATCCAGCTGCACCCGTTGGTAACCACAGCTTTCAATGCGGACTTTGATGGTGACCAGATGGCTGTACACGTTCCACTTTCTGGCAAAGCTGTCAAAGAAGCGCGTGAATTTATGTTGGCTAGCAAAAACCTGCTTAAGCCAGCCAGCGGAGAGCCGATTATTTCTCCTGGGAAGGATATGGTTTTAGGCGTTTATTACCTTACCATGAACCCAACCCAGCCCGAAAAAGGCGATGGCCGTATGTTTGCGAGTATTGAAGAGGTCATCTTAGCCTATCAATTAGGTCAGGTCAGCTTACATGCACGCATAAAACTTAAGGCGGACACCTGGTACGACGAACAAAATAATCGTTTGCCGCAGAAAGAAAGCCGATTGATTGAGACAACAGTCGGTCGGGCAATTTTCAATGATATTTTACCGGAGTCAATCCGTTATAATAACCAAGTCTTGGAAAAAGGCGGTATCCGCGATCTGATTGGAGCAATCAATGAAATCGCTGGTGATGATGAAACGACGATCGCAGCAGACAAGATCAAGGATATTGGCTTCCGCTATGCAACCCAATCTGGTTCCACACTTGCTGTTGCAGATATCGAAGTACCACCAGAAAAATCAGAAATTGTTCAGCAAGCGCTTATAGAAGTAGAACGCGTACAACGTGACTATCGCCGCGGTTTACAAACGGAACAAGAGCAAAACCAAAATATTATTAAAATCTGGCAGCAAGCTACCGAGAAAGTTGGTGATGCTGTTAAAAAACACCTCGACCCCAATGGTAACTTAGCCATTATGGCAGCTTCTGGAGCTACGAAAGGTGGTTACAGCCCCATCACGCAGTTGGCTGGTATGCGTGGCTTGATGGCAGACCCATCTGGACGCATCATTCCCATGCCGATCCAGTCCAACTTCCGTGAAGGACTCACAGCGTTAGAGTACTTCATCTCGACGCATGGAGCTCGCAAAGGCTTGGCTGATACGGCTTTACGCACGGCAGATGCTGGTTACCTGACTCGCCGCTTAGTAGACGTAGCCCAGGACATCATTATCAACAATGAGGATTGCGGCACGCTCGAAGGCATCATTATTGATGCATCTGATGACGTTGCTGGTCAAACTTTTAGTGAGCGTATTTTTGGGCGTTTGTTAGCTGAGCGCGTGGTCTCTCCAACAACAGGGGAGGTCATCGCTGAACGGAATGAACTGCTCACCAATGAGTTGACTCGCCAAATCGTGAAAGCAGGCGTTACTGCAGTCAAAGTCCGCTCACCGCTAACCTGCGAACTAATCCACGGTATCTGCGCGCGTTGTTATGGCATTGACTTAGGCCGTGGATCGATGGTCAATCTTGGTGCGGCGGTCGGTATTGTTGCAGCGCAATCTATTGGTGAGCCTGGCACGCAGCTGACTTTGCGCACGTTCCATACGGGTGGTGTGGCTGCGGCTAGTGATATCACTACCGGCTTGCCCCGTGTGGAAGAGCTTTTTGAGGCACGGGTGGCTCCTAAGGGAGAAGCTGTGATTAGCAAGATTAATGGCGTGGTACACATGGTGCAATCTCCTAAAAACCCTGAACTGCGCACGGTGCGTGTGGAACACTCCGAGATGGTTTCCGATAGCTATGAGGTGTTGGAAGGCTGGGAGATTAAAGTCGCTGATGAACAAGAGATTACCCCAGGCGAGACAATTGCGGTACTCGATGAGGAAAAAATCATTGCCCAGCATGGCGGTAAAGTGCGCATTGAGGGCAATACGGTGATTATCTCATACGAAAATCGTGAGAGCGACGAGTATGACATTCCAACGACTTCGCGCTTGATCGTTACTGAGGGTCAGGTCGTGGAAGCTGGACAACCCCTTACTGAAGGATCGTTAAATCCGCATACTATCTTGCGAATCAAGGGCCGCGAGGCGACCGAGCTTTATTTACTCAAGGAAATTCAGCAGGTTTATCGGACACAAGGCCAGAACATCAATGACAAGCACTTTGAAGTGATCATTCGCAAGATGTTAAATAAAGTGCAAGTTACTCGTCCAGGCGATTCGAAATATCTACCGCAGGATTTAGTAGACCGGCTTGAAATCCGACGTGTCAATGAAGAATTAATTGCCCAGGGGCTTCACCCTGCACGCTATATTGAGGTACTTTTGGGAATTTCAAAAGCCTCATTGACCACGGACTCCTTCCTCTCCGCGGCTTCGTTCCAGCACACGATCAAAGTGCTGGCTAGCGCAGCCATCGCATCCGCACGGGATGATATGTATGGCTTGAAGGAAAACGTCATCATTGGGAAACTGATCCCTGCTGGGACCGGTTTTGATCCAAAACGTTTTGCTGATCAAGAAGCGGCTATACAACCCGGAACAGGCAACATCGCTGTAAAACCTATGGAAATAGCTATCGAAGAGGAAAAAGAACAACCGGAAGAAACCGAAATCATTGCCCAGACTCAACCAATTAAACAAGATATCGAGATGGGAGCTTACGCGGATAGCGAACGCCTTTCCGATGATGAAGCATAAATCTTAATTAGGACGCTGAAAAACCGAGGTGCTCAATGTACCTCGGTTTTTTTATGCTATATTATTGCCATTGTTACCACATTTTAAGTAACCAAAACTGGAAAAGGGAGCGGATTATGGACGCCACCGCCATCAGGAAAGTCAATATTAATCAAGAAATGCAGCAATCCTATCTCGATTATGCCATGAGCGTGATTGTTTCACGAGCATTGCCCGATGCCCGCGATGGGCTCAAACCCGTGCAACGCCGCATTCTTTACGCGATGTATGATATGGGACTGCGCCCAGATCAACCTTATAAAAAATCTGCCAGGATTGTGGGCGAAGTGTTGGGGAAATATCATCCCCATGGGGATATGGCGGTGTATGAAGCCATGGCTCGTATGGCACAAGATTTTTCTGAGCGGTATACCTTGGTGGATGGGCAAGGGAATTTTGGCAGCATCGATGGCGATCCGCCAGCAGCCATGCGCTACACGGAAGCGCGCCTTTCTGCGGCAGCTGTAGAAATCCTAAAGCAATTTGATATGGATACCGTCGACTTTGTGGATAACTTTGACGGCTCGCTGCAAGAACCGCTTGTTTTGCCAGCGGCATTACCAAACATGCTCATCAACGGCGCTTCTGGGATTGCTGTGGGAATGGCGACGAGCATTCCACCCCACAACCTTGCTGAGGTTATTGATGCTTTGGTGCTTATGCTAAAGCAGTGGGAAAACATCGACGATATTACCGTCGAAGACTTAATGCGCTACATCAAAGGGCCCGATTTTCCTACGGGCGGTTTGATATTGCAGGACGAAACGTCAGATTCATTAGCTCAAATTTATGGCAGCGGCAACGGCACTATTCAGCTGCGCGCGAAGACTCGCTTGGAAGAAATTTCGCGTGGCAGAATGCGCATCATTGTTACCGAACTGCCTTACATGACAAATAAATCCAGCCTGATTGAACGCATTGCCGACCTTACGCGTGATGGCGCCTTAGAAGGCGTTGCTGACTTGCGGGATGAATCAGATCGTCAGGGTATGCGCATCGTAATTGACCTGAATAAAAATGCGGATCCTGAGCAAGTGCTTAGCACACTCTATAAGAGAACAGCAATGCACAGCACTTTCCGAGTTAACTTGCTAGCATTGGTTGATGGTAGCCCTCATCGATTAACGCTTAAGCAGAGCTTGCGCGTTTTTGCCGAGCATCGCTTGGAGGTCATCCGCCGGCGCAGCGAATTCGAACTGAGGAAAAATCAAGCAAGGCTACACATCTTAGAAGCCTTGCGTATTGCCATAAAGAATATCGACTTGGTGATCCAACTCATTCGAAAATCAAAGACAACGGATGAAGCCCGTCAAAACTTGATGAAACGCTTGAATTTAGACGAAATCCAAGCGAATGCCATTTTGGATATGCCTTTAAAGCGGTTAGCTTCGCTTGAGCGACAAAAAATTGAGGAAGAATATAAGCAAGTGAGCGAAGCTATTAAAAATTTAAAGGCTTTGCTTAAATCGGCGCAGAAAATGCGCCAGGTGGTGATTGATGAGCTCAATGAACTCAAAAGCAAATACGCAGACCCTCGGTGCACTCAGATTATTCGATTGAAAGAAGGCGAAAAAGCTTCCGAGCTTTTGACTCAGACTGACGTGATGCCGCTGGAAAATTTCTGGGTAGAAATTAGTGCGGACGGATTAATCAGCCGGACGGAAGGAGATAAACCCAACCGCTTGGGTGGCGAGAACGCTCCATGGAGTATTTTACGCACGAATTCGCATCAGACACTTTTCTTAGTCACGCCGGAAGGCCAAGCAGCAGCTCTCCATATGCTTTCGATCCCCGTGCAAAGAGGTGAAGAGTCCGCCGTACCTATGCATAAGCTCTCTCCATTGCATGAAGACGAAATTGTCCAAGCTGCTTTTGCGCTTCCTATAGACAAAGACGATCTCGGTGAACGTTATGTACTTACGGTGTCACGGCAAGGATTAGTCAAAAAGTCGTCTATGACAGAGTTACCAGGTGCCTCTGCCAATCGCTTTACCCTCGTGAAGGTAAACGAAGGGGATGAGCTCTTCAAAGTACTGCTTACAGATGGTAAGAGTGATGTGTTGTTGACCACTGCCAAAGGAATGAGTATACGCTTTAGTGAGACTGAAGTGCGTCCGATGGGGCTGCTTGCCGCGGGCGTGAATGGCATCAAGCTCAAGGAAGGGGATTACGTTGTAGGAGCGAGCTTGATCGAGCCGGGGAATGAGGTTGGTTTAGTAACAAGCCAAGGTTTAGCCAAGCGCGTAAAGGCTGAGGAATTTCCTCAGCAGGGACGCTATGGTCAAGGGGTAATATCCTGGAAATTAAAAGGGAACGACTTAATCGTCGTTCAACTTTGCGGGAAGTTGACTGATCGCGTGGTTTGCCACTTCCGTAAATCAGCGAGTAAGGTTTTCACACTGACCAATGCAGTCGAACGGACGCGCCAAGCCAATGGGCAAATCCTTTTCAAGCTTAAGCCCGGTGATGAGCTGATTGGTTATACGAGCTTAGATGATTTTTCATCCTATTGGGAGAAGGCGTAACCTAGGTTAGGTGATCTACCCTGGATTAGGCAGATTTCCTTCTAAGCCTAACTCGGGTGCGATACGTCGCATCGCAATAATAACATTATCAATGTGTTCCCAGAGGTCAATACCGAGTTCCTGGGCGCCTTGTTCCATGATTTGGCGGTTAGCGCCAGCGGCAAAAGCTTTATCTTTCCACTTTTTCCGTACAGATTTAGCTTCAAGGTCATACAGCGAGTGGGAAGGCCGCACGAGAGCAACTGCGGTGATCATGCCGGTAACTTCATCGCAAGCGTAAAGTGCCTTCTCCATTAAGGTTTCGCGTGGGTAGCCAGCATGGTCAGCGTGCGTCAGAATCGCATGCACGATTTCTTCGGGAACACCGGCTTCGCGCAGGATAGGTGCTCCCTCCAGCGGATGTGTTTCTGGGTTCGGATGAATTTCCCAGTCAAAATCGTGCAAGAGCCCTGTAATTCCCCAAATTTCAGCATCCTGACCAAATTTTTCGGCATAAAAGCGCATTGCTGCTTCTACGCTAAGCATATGCCGGATGAGATTTTCGTTTTGGACATAAGTTTTCACGATCTCAAAAGCTTCTTCCCGATGCATAAATATCTCCGAAATCACTTGAAAATTGGTTCGGGTTCCCCTAAAACTGGTAATGGTTTGGCAATATGTATATCCCACATAGCTGCCAGGCTGGCAAATGCCTCACGGAAATTCCAAAACAGATAGCGTGAGCGCACATAGCGCGATTGCTCGACCGGAATTCCTGTTATTTTGACGCCTAAATGATCGCACAAGTAAACCGCACGGGGCAGGTGATAAGCCTGTGTAACAATGAGCGCATCTTCAACCCCGAAGATAGCCTTGGCACGGTAGCAGGTGTCATACGTACTCCGGCCGGCATAATCTAAGACGATGTCTTCATCCGGAACTCCCAACACCAGAGCATACTGGCGCATAGATTCTGGTTCGTTGTAATTGATGAAGCGGTTATCGCCACTCATCAGGATTTTTTGGGCTTTACCCGCAAAATAAAGCTCAGCCGCGGCTTCGACGCGATCCCTTAATGGAGCTGAGGGTGTACCATCAAGGTTCAAGCCAGCCCCTGGCACGATCACCACGGGTTTTGCAGGCGCCGCATCAGCTTCCACGATTTTGGTTTGGGTTGAAAGAATGATGGCGATGCGGGACAGACCCAAAACGAAAAAGCCCACACAAGCGATAATAAGCAAAATGCGTAAGAATTTCAGCATGCAATATCCTCTTATGGAAGAAGATCGATCAGACGTACATCTGTTACCGCAAGCAGCTCGCGCAAATCTGAGTATGCATCATCTGGCATTGCTTCCAATCCAGCAATTTCATACTGGTTGAGTTCGCTCAATAAGGATCGTCCGGAATCACTGCGTCCGAGTTGCAGCAGGTAATCAGAAATTTGCACTGTAAGCGGCAAGGGCAGCTGGGGGCTAACTGAGAAGGCGAGGTTTGGGATTACTGCAGGGGATATCCAAATGATTGGCAGGCGGTCAAGAGCATCCGGCAGGTCGCCAATGACCTCGGAGGAAGTGCGCGGGTCGGAGGCAATTGCGTAGGTCGCGGTAAAATCGCAAATGCCTTTGATATACACTGCGCGCATGGCAGCGCTGTAAGTGTAAGTAAGCACAGGCGCTTGAGTCGGGATGTTGTTTTGTGCTAAATAAGCTAAGGGAATCCAGTAGCCGGCGAGGGATTTTGCTTGGGTCAGGCAAGGGCGCATCCCTGAGAACTGTGCCAGCGCAATGGCAGCATCTGCGGTTGCTTTGCCACTGCCCACATCATAATAGCTGATAAGGGTAGAGTCTTTATGGGCTACGTATTGTATGCCATAAGCGGTAACGCCTAAGTGATTGCTAACCAGTTGCGAGCTGAGCAAGCCTTTTTCGGAAGCCAAGAGGTATTCAACCGGTCCAAGCCAAGCTAAATGAACTTGCTGCTTTTGCAGCGCAGCTTCCAAGTTGAGGTAGTCCAGGAAAAACTTGCCAGTTACGCTCATTTGCAAAAAAGTGGAAAGCTGGGCGGTCAACTCCTCGAGTGCATCCAACTGAACTTGCAACGGGTTTGCGTCAATTAAACCCATCACCAGCGGATTTTCTGAACTGCCCAAAGGGGCAGGTGTGGGGGTGAAGGTGGGCATAGGCGTTGCAGTGGTCAAGAGCGGGTTACGTGTACTGTAGGAAATGACCGCTGTTGGACGAGATCCTGCTGCAGGGCTGCAGGCAGCAAGCAGCAGGGTAGGTAGGAGTACCAATATGCAGATATGAGCTCTGTGAGCACGCATGCCCAAATTTTACCTTAATCATTCTAAATGATGTGGTATGAGGGTGTTGAAAAACATT
>DMCS01000036.1 GCA_003445715.1 Candidatus Mesolinea sp.
CTGCTGGATGCTAAAGCTGACTACCTGCTCTATGGCATGGCAGACCTTTCCATCCTTGAGCTGGCTCAGGCTCTGCGCGTGGGCGTTGACCCGACCCAAATGCGCGGTTTGTGCTACGCCAGCGCCATGATGCCGTCAGATTACCTCGAATTGCCGTCTTTTGAAGAAGTTACAGCTGATAAAGACCGCTTCATTGAGATGTTTCACACTTTTTATCAGCATAATGACCCTATCAGCGCACAGGGGTTAGCGCAGCGCCATGGCAGCCGGTATGTGGTGCAAAACCCGCCCGCCCAAGCGCTCACCACGCCGGAGATGGATGTGGTTTATGCCCTGCCCTTTGAGCACGCCGTGCACCCCTATTACGCCGCGATGGGAGAAGTGCGTGCGTTAGAGACCATCCGCTTCTCGATCCCCACTCACCGTGGCTGCTATGGGGAGTGTAACTTTTGCGCTATTGCCATGCACGAAGGCCGGCGGGTCACTTGGCGCTCGCAAGAGTCGATTCTGAACGAAGCGCGCGCAATGGAGGCGCGGCAAGGCTATAAGGGCGTTATCACTGACCTTTCTGGGCCTACAGCCAATATGTATGGCTTTGAGTGTGCGGTAAAGACGCAACGAGGCGCCTGTGCGGAGAAAAGCTGCATCTACCCGCAGGTCTGCCCGCTGCTGGGATTGACCCATGAGCATCAGCTTGCGCTGCTCAAAGCCCTTCGCCAGGTGCCGGGCGTGCGCAAGGTCTTCATCAGCTCTGGTATCCGGCACGATTTAGTGATGGCGGATGCTGAGTGGGGCGAGGCTTACCTACAGGAACTGGTGAAATATCACGTGTCGGGTCAGCTAAAGCTAGCGCCTGAGCATTCCCAGCCTGTTGTGCTGCGGCGCATGCGCAAGCCCAGTGTGCAAAGTTTGCTGGCTTTCAAGCAGCGCTTTGATGCGCTGAGCAAGGCTGCCGGCAAAAAGCAATTCCTGACCTATTACCTCATCGCAGCGTACCCTGGCTGCACGCAAGAGGATATGATTGCGCTCAAGCGCTTTGCCAGCGAGAAGCTGGGTGTTCTGCCCGAGCAGGTGCAAATCTTCACGCCTACGCCTAGCACCTATGCTAGCCTGATGTATTACACCGAGAAAGACCCCTTCACGGGCGAGAGCTTGTTTGTAGAAAAAAGCCTGACTGGCAAGATGAAACAGAAGGCTGCCATCACAGGCTGGCAGCGCAAAGCCAAAGGGCGACGGCAAAGTGCAGCTAACAAGCATGCCCGCACTGGACGCCTATCCAGAAAGAATCACACTATATGAATACCTTAACCACAGTCGACCTTACGGTGATACTCAACGGCTTGCTCTTTATCATCTTGCTGGCTGCAGCGATATTGCTTATCAGACGCATCCGTCAACAGCGCAGCACGCTCGATCAGCCGGCGAATTCCACCCATGTCGCGTTTCCCTTCCCGCAGCGGCAAGATTATCCTGAACGCCAATTGCTGCCTTCCCCGCCTGTTGAAGAATTAGACCAGCAGGTACGCGCAGCTTATCGCGACTGGCTTTTGGTTTACCTTTTACCAGATGCAGAGCCCGGGCGGGCGTTCCTGCGCAGCGGAGTTGCCAGAAACTGGCTGCGTTATCAAGTAACTGCCACCAGTTTTGGTCAGGCATTAGCGATGCTCGTTTCCGTGCTCATGGCAGGGGAAGACCCGCAGGCGCAAGCACGTTTTGACCGGCTCTTGGCGTTTTGCCTCAGCCATAGCAGTGCGAACGCCCCCGACCTCATGAGCTGGCAGGTTATGCCCGATGTTGTCCCTGGCAGACGTTTAGATGCAGATTTTAACGCAGAAGCTTGGATCGCTTTTGCTCTTTTGGCAGCTAAAGCCCAATGGGAAAGCTCTGAGCGCTTTTACTACGATATCCTCGCGCGCGTGCGCTTAGAAGCGCTGCTCCCGCTGTATCAGCAAGCTGCTCAAAATGCTCCAGAGAACTTGATTTATTCCCCATATTTTTATGAGCTATTTGCACACGTGGCAGCTGAACCAACTTGGAAATCTATGGATGACTCATTTACCCTAAAAGTTAGAACTCCGTGGAATGACCAATGCGGCAACTTTGCTGCTGATGGCTCTGCTGAAGATGCTAACTTAGGTTTGTGCCTTTTGCAGCTTGGGATCGCTGAGCTTTGGGGGGCAAATCAACCTGCTGGCAAGATTCCCAAGGGTGCTGAAAAGCTTGTGAGAGGAGCTGTGGCGCAATTTGCACAAGCAGAACTTTTGGATGAGTCAAAACTTCAGATTGAACCAGTGGGTTTGAGCCCGCTGAGCCTGCTGGCTTGCTGCACACCTGCGGTGCTCTGCCTGCAAGATCAAACCCTCATTGATCAACTCTGGCAAGCACTAAGCCTTGCCAAACCTGGCAGGCATGACCCAATCGCCGCGACGTTGAGGCTGTTCGGTCTCTTACAGCTTTCCGGGAATATTTGGTTTGACCGGGCTCCGTGGAAAACACTGCCAGCCTTACCGGAAGAATAACCTGTTTTTCGGATCACACGAGGATAAACGGCTACCTGCAGCCAGTTACATCACGTTGACCGTGCGTACATCCACGCGGGGAAGCATTTCTTCCACATCGCTATTCTTCACCGAGGCTAAGGATTCGGTTGCAACGGCTATGGCGCTGAAGGCTGCTCCCAACCGGGCAATTTCGCGCAGGTGCATACCTCGCGCAAAACCATAAGCCAAACCAGCCATTAAAGCATCCCCTGCGCCGGTTACATTGCGGATGGTTACTTTGGGTGGTGTGGCTAACATCATCTCCTGCTGGGATGCTAGCAGTAACCCCAAACCGCCAATGGAGAGCGCCGCATATTCAACGCCCAAGCGTAAAAACGGAAGCACAGCACGCTTGGCATCCTCGTAATTGTGGATAGAAAAGCCTACATAGTCCTCCGTCTCGCTGATATCAGGGTTGACGAGGAAGGGTGGATAAGAAAGACCGGCTTTTAGAGCCTCACCATTGGCATCAAAAAACACCCGCACCCCCTTGCTTTTGAGCAGGTGAATAAGCTGCGCATAAAAATCTGATGGAACGTCTTGCGGGAGGCTGCCAGCTGCTACCCAAATATCATTTTTACTGGCGTATGCCTCAGCCTTGGCGAGCAGCGATTGGATTGCATCTTCCGGGATATGCGGACCGGGCTCATTGAGGCGGATGTACCATTCACCGCTATCTTCCTGAGCTACCGTGTTGGTGCGGGTTTCTTCTTCCACCCAAACGAAATCGGTCTTGATCCCTAATTGATTGAGACCATGCTGCACCATTCTGCCCGTACCGCCGCCCACCCAAGCGAGTGCTAAAGTTTCTTCATTGAGGATACGCAGCGCACGTGAGACGTTGAAGCCTTTGCCGCCCCAATCGACGCGGACATCGTGCGCGCGCAGCACTTCGTTGAAGCGCAGCTGCGCCACGTGAAGGGTACGATCAACACTTGGGTTCGGGGTGAGCGTGACGATCATGTTTGAAATTTTACCTTAAAAAAGCTCGCGTCTGTTCACCTGGAACAGACTGTGAGAGCAAAGTGATAATGTCCTAAAGTAGCAAAATAGAAATGCTTGGATTCAACTCGCAAGTGCAACAAAGCTGGAAGTAGAAAGGGCGATAGATCAACGGATCACACAAACAGAGGCAGCCAGAAAACAGGGAATAAACGAATAGCCAGTTAGGTTCAGCCCGAAAAAGAGCGTTAAGAATGCCCTGATTATCAGTCATTGAATAGCTTAGTTTATAACGATCTCAAAACATGTTTGCAATCCCCACCCCTTTGATTCCCCTCACCAGCGGCTGGTTTCAGATTTAGCCTGACTAACCGACGCTGGTGAGGGGAAAAA
>DMCS01000017.1 GCA_003445715.1 Candidatus Mesolinea sp.
AACGCGTCAGCATCCTGCGCGATTTGCGCATGGGCGTGTATGACGTAGTGGTGGGCATCACCCTGCTGCGCGAAGGGTTGGACTTACCAGAAGTCTCCCTGGTGGCGATTATGGATGCCGATAAGGAAGGTTTTCTGCGTTCAGCCACCTCACTCATCCAGACTTTCGGGCGGGCTGCCCGCCATGTGCATGGCGAGGTGATTCTGTATGCCGATAAGATGACCGAAGCGATGAAAACCGCGATCAACGAGACCAACCGCCGGCGCGCCAAACAAGAAGCCTACAACGAAGCGCACCACATTTCGCCAGTGAGCATCACCAAAGCCATCAAAGACCTGACAGACCAGTTAGCTTCGGCTGCTGGCGTAGAACGCCCTGCCAGCCGCAATGCACAAGAGTTGGCGGCGAGAATAGAAGTTAAAGAGATGGAGCGCATGATTGCCGAGATGGAAAAGCAAATGCGTGCGGCTGCTTCGCAGCTCGAGTTTGAACGTGCCGCGATGCTGCGCGACCAAATTTACGAGCTGCGCGCTATTTTAGCCGAGAGTTCTAACTTGCCAGAATGGAAAAAACAAGAGATCTTAGTGGGTAGGGTTGATTAGAAATCTCTAGAAAGTCACGCGAAAAGAAAAGTCTTCACCGGTTGGCGCGAGGTACTCATAGGTGATGTCGCGCACATACGCGCCTGAGGGTCCTTCATACAGCTTGCGCAGTAACTCTTCGAGGTCTTGCTGGCTGCCTTCTGCAGAGACTTCCACACGCCCGTTGGGCAAATTGCGCACCCAACCGGTCAAGCCTAATCGCCTCGCCTGCTCTAAGGTGAAATAACGAAAGCCCACGCCTTGCACGTAGCCCTCGATTTGGGCATGCAAGCGTTTGATCTCGGAAGGATTAGTCTCCATCGAACCGCAAGCCTACCTGGAAAAGATTACGCATCCTCTTCCTCGTCGAATTCGTCATCATCTTCGTCGTCGAGGTCATCGAAATCATCATCCCAGTCATCATCATCAACGTAGTGCTGCCATTCATCTGGGTCGTAGCCTTGGCTGAGGAAATGCGTACCATCAGTTTCTTCGTCAATCACTTCGAACGCCTCGTTTTCGGCACGCGTTTCCTCATTCTCATCATCATGGATCAAATCAGCGTCTATATCAACATTCATCAGCTCAAAAATACTCTTATCATTGGTGAAATTTAATTCATCCAGTGCGTCTTCAATGATGGTCAGCTCCTCATCATCGTCTATGCGATCCATCAGCCGGTAAAAAGCTGCTTCGATGCCTTCACCGCCAATCTGAGAGAGTGCCCAAACAAGCTCATGACGCAACTCCTCGTTTTTATACTCTTGGTTGAGCATGTGCAGAAGGGTTTGACGGGCTGCAAATAAAGCCAACTCACCGGCAGCGTGAATGGCTTGCAGGCGGACCTTGAGGTTCTCATGTTCTAAATTTGCCAACACAAAGCTTTGCCACTGCTCATCAGCGGACTTGCCCATGGCAAACATTGCACTCTCTTGCCAGGTTGCTTCCGGACGGAAATAAGCCGCGCGCAGCAACTCCGGAACGGCTGCATGACTGGAATAGCCCAAGGATTCAAGCACCCGCCGGCGGACTAAGTCAGAGACATCATTCGCGTATATCTTCAACAGAATCTCAACGATACTCTGGAGCAATTCCGGGCGGATTTTTTCCAATTCACCAAGGTAAACATACGGACCGAGCGCATTGGCTGCAGCAGCGCGGACTCTTTCGTCGATGGTCACATTTTGAAGCAGACGCAGAAATATGGGGATCAGCCGGCTGTCTTCCGCCTGAAAAAGCAGATCAATCGCCGAAACAATTACATCCGGATCTTCGTCCTCTAGAGCGATCTTGCCAACTTCTTCAAACATCATCAGGTTATCTCTCTCTGCCATCTCGGTTAGATCCTCGAGCAGGGTCCGCCGCCGCATTAAGGGCAAATTTGGCCATGCTAACCGTAGAATGCGGATATCATCAACACTAAGGTCTGAGAAGGTGTAAAGTAAAGCCGGCGGGAATGGCTTTGATTCATCAATCAAAGCGTTAATCGCTTCGTTGATATTATGCACTTGGTAATACTCATCCATAGTTTTGCCCTCCTTCTTTCAGGGCAAAGTGATTGGGTTAATGATGTCTTGAAGTGTGATGTAGAACATCAAAAGGACCAGCAGGAAGAAAAACACAGAGTTAATCGCGTTAGCTACATGCTGCGGCACGCGCTTCTTGAACAAGAATTCTGGCAATAAGAAAAGAATTTGGCCGCCATCCAATGCAGGGATGGGCAGGAGGTTGGTTAAGCCTAAGGCAATCGAGACCGTGGAGATAACCGAAAGGCGGAAAACTGGCAAAGGTGTGGCTGTAGCCACAGGCGCAGTCTCATCCAGCTCGCTGGCACTACTGAAAATATTGTAAATCCCAACTACACCAACCAGCCGGGCATTTTCCCCCGAGATGCGGCCGGTAATGAGGTTATACGGCAGTGAGACAGTTTCCCGCAGCTGAGACCAGAAAGCCTGGAAAGCAAAGCCTATAGATTGAGATAGAGGTTGGGGTTCGTACGGTGTTGTGTACCAAATACCGACTGCACCCTCACCTTCCGGTGGGTTGACCCGTGGAGTAAGCTTCAGTGTCAGGGTTTCATCACCCCGTTCGACGGTGAGGCTGATCTCTTTGCCCAAGTTGGCTTGAATTATGGTGCTCAAATCGTTCAAGTCATTGAGCTTAGTATCATTGATCGCCGTGATGACATCACCGACTTGCAACCCAGCCATTTCGGCAGGAGAATTAGGAGAAATATCAGTAATCAAAACCTTATCCACCGCCGGCGCGCCAACGCCTGCGAAAAGAATCATAAGAACGATAATACCAACCACAAAGTTCATCATTGGGCCAGAGACCAACACGAGGAAACGCTTCCATGCTGGGGCTGCAGCCATCCCGCCGGGCACAGTCTCATCCCCTTCTCCTTTGGGGCGCACAAATCCGCCGAAAGGAATCCAGTTCAGGGTCACATCCGTGCCTTTCCAGGTAAACAGTTTCACCAGCCTAGGCGGGTAGCCAAAACCAAATTCTTCCACTTCAATGCCTAAGGCTTTGGAGCTGAGGAAGTGCCCCAACTCGTGGAAAAAAATCAACAGCCCAAAAAAGAAGACAAACTCAATAATGGTCAGAATGCTTGACATATCAAAAACTCCTTATCAGCAGAAATTATACCTAGAATAAAAAAATAAATTCGGATGCCCCCAGCGCTGTATAAGTCAGTCCATTACTTGCTGAGTTGCAAAAAATGCTTTCCTTAGGCGAGATTTTGGAACGATTTATAAACAGCCTGATGTATAATTTTACCCATGCCTGTAATCGTCTCCCTGGACCTGGAAACAACCGGTCTGGACCCCAATATGGACTCAGTTATCGAAATCGGTGCTGTAAAGTTCAACCAGAACCGCATTGAGTCCGAGTTTTCCACGCTCATTAATCCGCGAAAACCAATCCCCGCGTTCATCAGCAACCTCACTGGGATTTCCAACAGTATGGTGCAGCATGCACCTTTGCTGCAAGAAGCGCTGCCCGAGCTGGTCAATTTTGTCGGCAATGCGCCCATCCTTGGGCAAAATATCGGCTTCGATTTAGCTTTTTTACATAAAGCGGGCGCTTTTCGCGATAACGCCGCCATCGATACGTACGAATTAGCTTCTGTGCTCATGCCCACGGCCAGCCGCTATAATTTGGGTTCTCTCGCTAGGCAGTTAGGTGTTCTTCAGCCAGCCACCCATCGCGCGTTGGATGACGCTAAAGCCACACACGCGGTTTATCTCAAGTTACTCGAAAAAATCGAACAGTTGCCCATCGAACTGGTTACAGAAATTTTGCGCCTCAGTGAAGATCTGGACTGGAAAGGTGAGCTGCCTTTCCGTTGGAGCTTGCAGAAGATACTGCACCAAGGTATCCAGCCCAAGAGGATTATAGAGGAAGCCGGTAGTTTACTCTACGAACTTAGCAAACCTGAAAAGACCAAGCCTTTGGTTCCCAACGAGGTAACTACGCCGTTGGATGCGGAACTCTTAGCGGAGGCTTTACAACCCGGCGGTGAGTTCGACCGGCACTTCCCAGGTTTTGAGCATCGCTCTCAACAGGTGCAGATGCTGCAAGCCGTCGCAGAAGCTCTTTCCGAAGGCAAACACCTGATGGTCGAGGCAGGCACGGGCATCGGCAAGTCGTTAGCCTATCTCATCCCGGCGGCTTACTGGGCGTTGCAAAATGGCGAACGCGTGGTCATTTCTACTAACACCATCGCTTTGCAAGATCAGCTGATCCACAAAGACATCCCCGATATGATGACGGCGCTACATCTCCAGATTATCGCTTCGGTGCTCAAAGGGCGCAGTAATTACCTCTGTCCGCGAAGGTTGACATTGATGCGCCGGCGTAAGTTAGAAAACGTTGACGAGCTACGCGTACTGGCTAAGGTGCTCGTCTGGCTGCAAAGTAGCACCAGTGGTGATCGCAATGAGATCAACCTTAACGGACCTGGAGAGAATTTAGTCTGGTCACGCCTTTCGGCAGAAGACGAAGGCTGCAAGCTGGAAACCTGCCTCAAACGTACTGGCGGACGCTGCCCCTTCTACAAAGCACGTATGGCAGCCGAAAGCGCACATATCTTGGTAGTCAACCATGCTTTGCTCTTGGCAGATACCGCGGCTGAAAACCGCATCCTGCCCGAGTATAACTACCTAATTGTGGATGAAGCCCACCATTTGGAATCTGCAACCACAGAAGCCATGTCCTTCCGCTTGCGCGTGCCAGATGTTACCCGCTTAGTCCGCGAGATCGGCAGTGCAGAGCAAGGTGTTTTGGGCAGATTGCTCAGCTTGGCTAAACCTCTGCTCAAACCTTCGGACTTGAGCGCTTTAACCGTAGCCATCGAACATGCCACTGATCGAGCCTTTCGGTTGGATAATGCCATGACAGCCTACTTTAAAGCGCTGGATTTTGTGCTCGAAGAATTGCGCGAGGGCAAGCCGTTGGGCACGTATCCGCAACAAGCTCGCATCCTCCCAGCAACGCGTACCCTGCCCTGCTGGTTGGATATGGAAGTTGCCTGGGAGCAAGCTCAGGCTAATTTGGAAGCGTTACTCGATGCTCTTAAGACTGTCCGCGAAGTTTTACGCGCCTTGGCGGAGGCTGGCGCGGAGGAAGCAGAGGATTTGTTTGGCTCGCTTGCCAGTATGACCAGTAACTTGCAGGAAATAGGCATCCAGGTAGACAACCTGACTATGTCTCCGGATCCAAATCAAATTTATTGGGTGGAACTAGACCCCTTACAAGGCCGGCTCTCTTTGCAGGTTGCACCCCTGCAGATTGGCAACCTGATGGAAAAGTATCTTTGGCATCAGAAAGCCAGCGTCGTGCTCACCTCGGCAACCCTCACCGCCCATGGCGAATTTGACTACTTGCGCAATCGACTTTCAGCCTACGATGCGGAGGAACTTATCCTCGGGTCTCCGTTTGACTATGAAAATGCTGCCTTAGTCTATGTTACCCGCGATATCCCCGAACCCAACGATGCCCATGGCCACCAGCGCGCCACCGAAGAATCCTTGATCCAATTAGCAAAAGCCACTGGCGGCCGTATGCTCGCCCTTTTTACATCCTACGCTCAGCTGCAAAAAACATTTCACGCGATCGAAGGACCTTTAGCCAGGGCTGATATCACTGTCTACCAACAGGGGGAAGGTGCCTCGCCCTCAGCGCTGCTGGACGTCTTCAAGGAGACTCCGCGGGCAGTGCTGCTGGGTACGCGCGCTTTTTGGGAGGGTGTGGACGTTCCAGGAGAAGCGCTCTCGGTATTGGTGATTGTTAAATTACCTTTCGACGTCCCCAGTGACCCCATTATTGCAGCCCGAGCGGAATGCTTTGACGATCCCTTCAATGAATATAACCTGCCCGAGGCAATTTTGCGTTTCAGGCAGGGCTTTGGTCGCCTGATCCGCACACAAACCGACCGTGGTGTGGTAGCTGTTTTGGATAAGCGTATTCTCAGCAAGCAATATGGCAGATTTTTCTTAGAGTCCCTGCCTAAATGCACTTTTGTGGAAGGACCACTGGCTAATCTACCGGAAAAAGCTGCCCGATGGTTAGGGCTCTAATTTGAAGCATGTAAAAGCTGTGTTTTTACATTTCAAAACCGCGAGAAACGGGGAAAGCCATTTATAATCAAGCGATGGAAGCACTAAAAGCTCAACAATGGTACTGGAGTAATTATGACCGAAGATAAAAAAATCCGCGTGGCAATTATTGGTGTAGGCAATTGCGCTTCTGCGCTGGTGCAGGGTGTTACCTATTACCGTGATGCCAAAGAAGATGACCGCATCCCCGGATTGATGCACGTCAACCTGGGCGGTTACCACATAAGCGATATCAAATTTACCGCTGCTTTTGATGTGGTCGATACCAAAGTGGGTAAAGACCTTTCTGAGGCAATTTTCGCCTACCCCAATAACACCTACAAGTTTTGTGATGTGCCTTATATGAATGTGCCCGTTCACCGTGGCATGACGCACGATGGCTTAGGTAAATACCTTTCCACTATCCTCACAAAGGCACCTGGTCCCACCGATGATATTGTGGGCATTCTCAAAGCCACCCATACCGATATCCTGATTAACTACCTGCCAGTCGGCTCTGAAATGGCGACCAAGTGGTATATGGAGCAGGCGCTCGAAGCCGGCGTTGGGGTGATTAACTGCATTCCGGTCTTCATTGCCAGCTCAGCCTATTGGGCGGAGCGCTTCCGCAAGCGTGGCTTACCGATTATCGGCGATGACATCAAAAGCCAGGTGGGTGCTACGATTGTGCATCGTGTGTTGACCAGCCTGTTCGTCGACCGCGGCGTGCAGCTCGATCACACTTACCAGCTTAACTTCGGCGGGAACACGGACTTCATGAACATGCTCGAGCGCGAGCGTCTGGAATCCAAAAAAATCTCTAAGACTGGTGCGGTAACCAGCATGCTGCCTTATGAGCTGGAAGAGGAGGACATTCATGTTGGCCCCAGCGATTACGTCCCTTGGCTAAAGGACCGCAAGTTTTGCCACATCCGCATGGAAGGCACGACGTTTGGTGATGTACCACTCAACCTGGAATGCAAGCTGGAAGTGTGGGATTCGCCCAACTCTGCCGGCGTAGTGATCGATGCTATCCGCTGCCTCAAGTTGGCGCTCGACCGCGGCATTGCCGGCCCGGTCGTCGAACCTTCCTCCTACTTTATGAAAACCCCACCCGTGCAATATAAGGATGAGATCGCGCTGGAGAAGACCGAAGCGTTTATCAGGGGAGAGTAAATTAAACAAGACCCGTTTGAAAGTTTAATCAAACGGGTCTTTTCAAAAAAGGGAGGGATTTATCTTTCTAAGAATATTTTTACAGTATCCGTTACAGCTTTTCGAGCAATATCATCGAATGCGGTACCTACTACTAAAATATTTACACCTGTTCCAATAAAAGCTTTGAAATTAACCGGGTTAATCCCACCCTCAGCAAGTGTCGGTACTGTTGTTACCCTAATCAATGCTTCCAAACGTTTTCGGACAACATCTGGTATTTCTCCTGCTTCAACGCCTTCATAACTCATCCCTGTCATTAAACCGATCAGGTCAACCCCAATATCCTGCATTGCCTTAGCAGTATCAGCTACTTGTTGGGGACTTTCTGCTGGAATACCAAAAAGGTGACGGTCTGCTGGGTGAGCGATATACGCATCCACAAGCATACCGAATTTATGGCAAAGCTCAACCATATCTTTTAGATCTGCCAGGGTAGATTTATGTGTATGCACACCATCGGCTCCTGCTCGAGAAAGTGCATAAGCATTCTCTTCTGTAAAGGGAGTAGGCATCGTTTCTGTAAAGGAACCCGGAACTCCAACTGTAATGTAGATTTCATGTCCTACCACAGCACGAACACCAGCTGTAACACGGCACATTTCATCAAAATCAATCTCATGGCGCACCTCTTCAGCGGCATGCATGCTAGTTACCCCCTTATGACCACGTGCAAGTGCTACTGCAGGATGGTTAGGTTCTAACATCCGAGCACCTGCTTCGACAGCTGCAAGCGCAAATCTCGCGTCATCACCCGTGATCCCAGTTGCTAAAAGTGTTGTGCCACCATCGGCGTTTATAGCATCCTTCACTTTCTTTAGAGCTATTTCCCGTTTTTTTTGCATATCTCCATAAATCATATTAATCTCCTTTATGCCTCTTGAGGTGTTACTTTCTTTGAAGTTTTATTGAATGTAATAGTGAGCCCGCAAGCAATTCCCATTGCAGCTAACATCGCAATAGCAAACCCCAATGGATTGTTTGATAGGGTTGGCGCCACAATACTCGGAACATATGCCATACCGCGTGCATCAAACAAGCCGCACAAAGCGCCGGAAGCTGCCGCAGCAAATAAAGCTGTGCCAAAAATCTTTTTATCTGCAAACATGAAGGGATAAGCAGCTTCGACAAAAGTGCCAAAACCCACATTGACGATAAAGCCTGGCAGGGCAAGGGCGGCTTCGCTCTTTTCACGAGGTGCAATAATATTGGCCAGAGTTATCCCGGCAGAAACCATCACCAAGCCGGTCATATCGATAGCACCTAAGAAGCTATATCCTGTCTGTTCCATCTCGAGTAAGACAATCGGAAGGATTGCAGCATGGTAAACGCCGCCAATGATAGCTGGCCAGATAAGTAGACCTGCCAAGGCACCCGCTAAAACAGGATTGATGGCAATAGCCGCATCGATTAGTGTGCGAATTCCGTTTCCCATCCACAATGTAATTGGAGCTAATACAAAATAAACCAAAATCCCCGAAGCTAATCCTCCTATTGCCCCAGCAACCAGGCTGGCGGTCGTGGCTGGAAAGCGCCTTCGGAATGACCAATTAAGCAGGTAACTCGCAAAAATGCCAGCTAAGATACCTCCAACAATTCCGCCAAGAATACCGCCATCTACAGAAAGAACCCCTGCTACAACGCCGGCAACTATACCAACTTCGTCCAATCCAGAAACTTGTTTAGCAGCAACAACAGCAACAATAATCGGTAAGGCGCCAATCAATATGTCAAACAAAGGTCCAATTGATGGGTTGAGAGCTGGAATTTTACCTATTGCTAGGATTAAAGCCATAGCAATAAATCCAGGGAGTGAACTCATCATAATACTCCGTAGATTAATTCGCTTCCAGATATTGCTTGTGTCTGCTTCTGTGGTCTTACCGATTACAGGTGAATATTTAGTTTTCCATTCGCTTGCAAAAGCTGAAATGTAACCAACTGCGCGAGACCGATTATTAGTACCCGTTGTTCCTGAGGCTGAAATTACATTTGCTCCCATTGATCGAGCCTCAGCCATGCTTGTTCCACCTGTACCAACAACCGGGATCTTTCGTTCTGCGGCGGCTTTTATGGCATCGCGATTGATATTCTTAGGATCAGCACTGATTAATATTAATCCATCAACTTCACCGTTTCGAATTGCAGCTGCAATCTTGTTAGATTCCATTTCAGCCATTTTATTAGCTTCTTTTAACGACATTTCTGTGCTTGGTTTTGGTCCATCAGCGGTTTGTGTCCATACAGTCGCTGTTGTTTCATCAGTGACATGATCCATCGAAGTTGAAGCAGCAACAAAAGCTATATGTCTGATTTCGAATCCAGCTGCCTCAGCTTGACGTACAATTTCCCCTAATAAAGCTTGAGGGTCCTTCCCTCCGAGGACAAATAGATGACCTCCTGAACTACCTAATACTGCAATTTTTTTCATTGTTCTCTCCTAATTTATCTAATAACCTGTAAATTTTCTCTATCGACGATTTTTTGTATTCTGCACTCAGTATGTGGTTACCTCCTTACATTTTGGAATTTAATAAAGTATAATAATGACAATAGGAACACGTCAATTGTAAAATTAGGGATAGATATAGGAACTATATGGAACAGTCAAATTCCAATTTTGGAAACAGTAACTTTCTAGATGAAAACAGTGAAAGCGGAGCTATCTTGTATTCATGGCTCAAGCGAAGTGGCGTAGAAAGAAGTGTTATCCTTGAAGAAATTGTGACTTCAAACCAGCATATTGGAGAAATCGGACTAAAATCATTTAAACAATGGACTAGTGAGGGTGAAACAGCCAGGCGGGTAAGTGGATTAACTCCAGAAATAAGAGGGGAGCGTGTCGTTGCAATTGTGCAATGGTTTGTTAGGGAGCATATTCATAGGGTCAATCCAGTTTTAACTACTTCTGAAGTTCGTCGTCTGATTGCATTGTACCAAGATATCCCGGTAAAAAATCGCCTCCAACTTAAACGACTTTTACATGACCTCGAAATCGAGACAGGAGAGCGGCAACCTGATTTCTCATTTGCAACAGACTGGAAAAACCACTTAGCAAGTTGGCCGGCTTTTTGTTTTGTGATTGATGAGTATTGGTGTGTACGTGCATCAACAAGTTACGAGATGGCTCTTGCTGGTTATACTGAGGAAGACATGAAACATTGGAGTTGGTGGCATCGTCTAACCGCTAGCAAATCTGGAAAGCCTAAGTTTTCTCCAAATAGTCCTCGCTATAGTTTGCGTGGTCCTTATAACCTGACTTATTATTGCAATCAACTGAATCAGTTTTATCATGAGACAAAGGAACTTTGTGAGAATCAAGATCCTCGCTACCAAGCATTAATGGAGCTTTTGAAAACAACCAGTTTGTTTGAGGAAATGTGGAATTCTAGCCTTGAAAAACTGAATCAGTATCAACAACCTTTTAGCTTGCCCGTGCCCTTTTTTAGACCGGATGGGACTCTGCTCTGGATGCTAGAGCTCAGCACAGTGATTTCAAACACAAATAATTATCGGCTTATTTCATGGATACCTCTAAATGAAGATTCTGCTGAATATCAAGGTGAGATAAAAAGATGGGCGGACAAAAGTGGAAAATTCAATCAGCGAGCTTATTTTATTGAAGATTTTGCTCAATATTTCACTAGAAAAGAAAAATTTGCGTTAGGACTTGAATAAAAAAACCACTTATAGTAGTAATAGACAGTAAACTGCCGTGGATCTCTTTCATTCCACGGCAGTTTTTGTACCTTACATCTTAGAATCTTATGCCTTCGCGTTTTGTAAAGCAAAATCCCAATTAATTAATTTATCCAGCACGGCTTCCACGTAAGCCTGGCGGCGGTTCTGATAGTCTAAGTAGTAGGCATGCTCCCACACGTCCACGGTGAAGAGCGGCTTCTTGCCATCAAGCCAAGGCACGCCGGCGTTGCTGGTGGTCACGATGGCGAGCTTGACATTATCCAGCACCAACCAAGCCCAGCCGCTGCCAAACTGTCCAACGGCAGCAGTAGTAAACTGCTTCTTGAAGTCGTCCAAGGTGCCAAAGTTGGCTTCGAGCAAAGATTTCATCTCCGCTGAGATTGCCACGCTGCCAGCAGCTGCCATACTCGTCCAGTAAAAGTCATGGTTCCAAGCCTGAGCAGCATTATTGAACAAGCCGGTTTTGCCCTCTTCATTTGCAGCCGCAACGATCTCTTCCAGAGACTTACCTTCAAGCTCACTGCCAGCAATTAGTTTGAGGGTATTATCGACATAGGCTTTGTGGTGCTTGCCATAATGGAAACTAAGGGTGTTTGCAGAAATAACCGGATCAAGGGCATTTTCTGCAAAAGGAAGTTGGGGTAATTCAACAGGGGTTTTGGTTGAAATTGCAATGGTCATATTTTCCTCTTTTCTTTGAACTAATCTCCCTTTGAGGGGTCATTTAAGTTTGAGCACAATACTTGAGGGTTTGTTAGTTGCTTCAAGTAAAACGCTCATTTAACGACATCTATTATAGCTATTATTATACAAGATTTGTCGCAAATAGGTGGCTTTTAGCCTGTTCTTTTAGCGTCTATTCGCCAATAATCTTGATCAGCACGCGTTTGCGGCGTCTGCCATCAAACTCGCCATAAAATATCTGCTCCCAGGTGCCCAAGTCGAGCTTCCCGGCTGTGAGCGCAACAACAACCTCTCTGCCCATAATCTGGCGCTTGATGTGCGCGTCGGCGTTATCTTCACCTGTGCGGTTATGTTCATATTGGCTGATAGGCGCATGGGGTGCGATGCGTTCCAACCAGACCTCGTAATCGTGGTGCAAACCTGTTTCATCATCATTAATGAATACCGAAGCGGTAATGTGCATCGGGTTTACCAGCACCAGCCCCTCCTGGATGCCGCTTTCTTGCACAGCCTGTTCGACCTGCGGCGTGATGTTGACAAATCCTCGCCGTGTAGGGAGGTGCATAAAAATTTCTTTGCGATAACTCTTCATGATTTGCTTCTCCCTTCATTAAGGACTTCTTTTTATATTTTACCTTAGAGAAATCCCTTCACCCACAAATGGTGTTGAAAAACATTGGTTAAT
>DMCS01000057.1 GCA_003445715.1 Candidatus Mesolinea sp.
GATTTTATTTTGAGGCATAACGTATAGGATGCAGTCGAGGCGTTAAGGTAGCACGCTCTTTTATTTCCAGCGCAGGATAAGAAAACCGAATTCCGTTCGTGCTCGGTGCCCTACGGGCAGGCTGCGCACTCTGAGACCAGCGAGAACAGTAGAGGGTAGGCTCGCAAAGGTTATAACAGCTCTGTTGCAGCCTAGCTCCGTGTTAAAATGCACACATGCCTCATGAAGACAATGTACCTTGGACTTTCCGCAAGATTTTGCGGTTGGAATTGGTCTTGGTTGCAATGCTCCTGCTGCTCACAGGTTCCAACGCTGCGCTTTGGGATCCGCTAGAAGCCTTACGCAAATATTCACGCAATGTTGAGTTTGACATTAGCGCCTGGACCGTACAAGCCATAGCAGAGAAAGGCATTTCTGCTGCGCTTAAAAGCGAAAAATTCCTTTCATTTGAAGAGCAAAATGCGCTAGTTGATGCGTATCTACAGCAAGTAGACCTGGTCAATCAATTGAACACCAGCTTAGAAGAAGCGGTTGCAGCCCCAGAACTGGAGGATCGCGCCGAAAAAGTTGCTGAGCTGCAAGAACGGCTTTATGCACAAAAGCAATATCTCGCTGGGTTGGCTAATATCTTTGAAGCAGTGGTTCAAACCCACACTGAACATACCCTGGCAGAAATGGGTTTTGGCTGGGGTGGTCAAGTGTTTCCCCCCGTGCTCTACAAGATTTCGGACTTGCCGCAAAATCTGATTGTTTCGCCTCGTACGGAAATCCGCACGGTCTTGAGCCTCAATTTGCTCCCTGGACTGGATACTCTTCAGAAGGAGGTGATTGAAGAAGGGATTTATACTGAATTTGATTATTCTGCCTTGGTTGAACCAATTGGTGGATTGAGCGCTTACCCCGCGATGGTGATGCAAACGACGAGTTTCAGTTGGCTGGTGGAAACGGTGGCACATGAATGGATGCACAATTATCTTTTCTTTCACCCATTAGGCATTCGCTATGATGTTAACCCCCAAATGCGCACGATCAACGAGACAGTTGCAGGCTTAGCCGGCACAGAGATTGGAAATACCATCCTGATGACAACCTTTCCGGATAAGCTGCCCCCGATGGCAGCCCCTAAAATGCGCTCGAAACTACAGGAGCCAGGTGAGGAAGCCGGTCTGGTTTTTGATTACCGAGCAGAGATGCGCCAGACACGCTTGCAGGTGGATGCATTGCTTGCTGCCGGCAAGGTGGATGAGGCTGAACGATACATGGAAATGCGCCGGCAGTTTTTCTGGGAGCATGGCTACCTCATCCGCAAAATCAACCAGGCTTATTTTGCTTTTTACGGCTCCTATGCCGATCAGCCGGGCGGTGGAGCAGCCGGCGCAGACCCTGTGGGCACAGCTGTGCGTAAGCTTTGGGCTGAAAGTAGTTCATTAAAGGAATTTGTTGATAGAGTGAGTGCTGTGCGCTCTTATGCTGATTTGCTCGCGCTGTTGGAGCAGCCAAATTGAGTTAGGTTGGGTTAATTCTTTTTCCTTTGGGATTATTCTTCGCCTAAGTCTGCGGGTTCATCAGGTAAGGATTCAGCGATATCTTCTGGGTTTTCGCCACGTTCTAAGCGCTCAACAACTTCATCAAATTCAGGTCCGAGGTCCTCACCGGTTTCATAGCTCAGCTCACGCATCATCCGCCCTAATTTACGCGGGTCTTGCTCCAGATCCTCTAACATTTGGTCGTCATCCAAGCTTTCTAAGCTGACTGAACCGCTACGGCTGATGCGCACCCGCCTAATCAAGCGCGTCAGGTTCTCAGAATTGCAATGCGGGCAGCGGACCTTTTTTTGGTCAAATTCGGCATAGCTTAGAAAGGCTTCGAAGCGTTTGTGGCAAGTATTACAACGAAAATCATAATAGGGCATACAACCACCTCGATGATGATTTTCCTCAATTATAATACCCGAGAAACCTTGCCTGCCTGGTGATGTTATGCGAGGTAAAGTGGAGTAGATGGACAAAGTATCCGGTGGGTAAAGTGCCCGGTGGGTAAGGTGTCCGCAGGGTAAAGTGCCCGAAGGGTAAAGTGTCCGCAGGGTAAAGTGCCCGAAGGGTATAATAATGGCATAAATAATCATCGCAATGGATGGCAATATGACCGAAAACAGCGCTTATTTTGGATCAGTACCTTTTTCACCGCTATTAATGGTAATCTCCGGTCCTTCTGGTATCGGTAAGGATGCTGTGGTTCAGGCTTTACGATCCAGATACAGCAACCAGCACTTTGTGATTACGATGACTTCACGGCCGCCGCGCCCTTATGAAAAAGATGGTGTGGACTATTTTTTTGTCTCTCGTGAGGAATTCGAACGCTTGGTTGCCGCCGGTGAACTGCTTGAGCATGCCAAGGTCTATTCGGATTATAAAGGCATCCCCCGCAGGCAGGTCAAAGAGGCGCTGGAATCTGGCAGGGATGTGATTATGCGCTTAGACGTGCAAGGTGCCATGACCATCCGCTCGCTCTGCCCGGAGGCTGTCCTGATCTTTCTAACCGCCAGCTCACGTGAAGAATGGATCAACCGTTTGGCTTCACGTTGTAGCGAATCACCAGAGGAATTCGAGCTGCGTGTGCGCACTGCAGAACAAGAATTTAGTCACTTAGACGCGTTTGATTATATTGTGGTGAATGCTGAAAACAAGCTGGAGCAAACAGTCGAAATCATTGAGGATATCATCACTGCCGAACACCATCGTGTCCATCCCCGTCAGGTAACCCTATGACCGAACAAACCCCAGAGACCCCAACCCCAATCTCGCAGCCAGCACCTACGGCTGTGCGGCTGAAAGCAGTCAAGCCAAAAGCAACTTTTATCCTCATGGGTGTAATCGCAGTGTGTTACCTTCTTCAGGTATTATCCGAACGTTTTTTGGGTTTTGACCTGCTTTTCTTGTACCTTGGTAAAATCCAGCAGCCCATTTTAGCCGGCCAAGTTTGGCGGCTGATCACACCCGTATTTCTACATGGATCATTGCTGCATTTAGCCATGAATTTGTATGCGCTCTATGTTCTTGGGCTGCAATTAGAGGGCATCTATGGGTATAAGCGCTTTCTGGTTCTGTTCTTTATCGCAGCATTTGGTGGGAATGTGCTTTCTTTTGTGCTCACGCCAGCAGCTTCGTTAGGAGCATCCACAGCAATTTTTGGGTTGCTGGCTGCTGAGATCATCTTTATTTTTCAAAACCAGCGTTATTTGGGCGGACGGTCACGCGGCTTACTTTTTAACCTGATTTTTATCTTGTTGCTAAACTTGTTCATTGGATTCAATCCAGCACTCAACATTGATTATTTTGGGCATATCGGCGGTTTAATCGCTGGCGGCTTATTTGCTTTCCTTGCGGGACCAAAATGGCAGCTGGTGTGGAGCGAATTCCAACCTGAAATAAAAGACACGCGTGCTAAGCGAGATATTCAATTGGCTATGCTGATTGTTTTCTTGGGTTTCTGCCTGATCGCTGTTATTCCGTTTATCTTTGGATAAGCTTGCGGGTTTCAATGAGATGCAAGATGCGTTGGATGATTGGGGCTGGGTCTTGCGCATAGGTGTTTAAGATGAAATCAGCATCTCCGGGCTTGAAATGCGCAGTGCTTGCAAAGCCTACGCTTACCATGCCAGCAGCCTTTGCAGCATTGACGCCATGATAGGAATCTTCGAAAACCACGCAATATTCTGGCGGGATACCTAAAATCTCGGCGGTGCGCAGAAAAATATCTGGGGCAGGTTTGCTGGGCAGGTCTTCACCCGGAACCAACGCCTCGAAAAAGTGCCGAATCCCAAAGGCATCCACTACTCTTTCGATGTTTTCCATATTCGCTGAAGAAGCAACAGCTTGCTTAACCCTATGGTTAGCAAAATAGGCAAACCAATCCTTGACGCCTGGAAAGAGCCGTGTTCTAGTGGGCAGCTGCTCACGAAAAAGCTCCTCTTTATGATGAGCGATCTCTGAATAAGTAGCATCATCTGGCTCATATCCTAAATAGATTGGTACGGTTTGGCGATTATTGGCACCGAAATGGGAGCGAAAAAGATCGCGGTTGAAGCGTGTATCTCGCCCTGCAAAGGTTTCTTGCCAGGTTTCATAGTGCAAATTAAAGGTATCCAGGATGGTTCCATCCATATCCCACAAGATTGCCAAGTCACGGATTTCCAAAACTCACCTCGGGTTTGAACATAGCCCTATTATAACTATCCAAACGTGATAGTGCGGTTCTTGGTAAAGGTTTTCTTGTTTTGCATTCGTGTCATGGCTAATTAGAAATG
>DMCS01000010.1 GCA_003445715.1 Candidatus Mesolinea sp.
TTTTCGGGCTAATTCCTTACTTGCCATTTCGCTTACGCAGTACACTTCGTGTTTCCATTTCATAGCTCCTAATCACAATTAGGACATTTCTATTTTTTTGCTACTTTAGGACATTATCACTTTGCCCTTACATCGTTATCCTTTTCCGTGAAAATTTATTCCGAATATCGTATAATCCAGACCCAGAATTTATAGTTTTTAAGGAGATTTATGTCTGCAGAACTTAACCATACCCCTGATTGGGTAAAAAATGCTGTTTTCTACCAAATCTTTCCCGATCGTTTTGCTTGGAGTGCGAGTGTGGAAAAACCAGGTAATTTCGAACCATGGGAAAGCGCACCAACGCCTGATGGTTTCAAAGGAGGGGATTTAATTGGCGTACAAGAGAAGTTAGATTACCTCGAAGATTTGGGGATTGATGCAATCTACTTTAACCCTATCTTTCAGGCTGCCTCCAACCATCGCTACAACACTCATGATTACTACCGAGTTGATCCACTCTTGGGCGGTAACCAAGCTTTTGCCCAGCTCCTGGCGGAAGCTCACCGGCGTAACATTCGGGTTGTTTTAGATGGCGTATTCAACCATGTTGGACGCGGCTTTTATCAATTCAACCACATCTTAGAAGTTGGTCCCAAATCGCCTTATATTGACTGGTTCCACATTCATCGTTTTCCGCTTAATGCCTATTTTGGCAAAGCCAATTACGATAGTTGGTGGAATTATGCACCCATGCCCCAGCTCAACCATGCAAACCCACAGGTGCGCAGGTTTATCTTCAACGTGGCACGCTATTGGCTAGAGCAAGGCGCTGATGGCTGGCGCTTAGATGTTCCTTTCGAAATTAAAGATGACGAATTTTGGCGGGAGTTCCGCGAGGTGGTCAAGACAGCCAATCCAGAGGCATACATCGTAGGCGAGATTCCCTCCGAAGCGCAGCATTGGTTAGCAGGTGATATGTTTGATGGCGTCATGAACTATCAACTCACTCACGCCTGCGTTTCCTTCTTTGGCGGCAGCCGCATTGACGCTGAACTAGCCAAGGGCATGATGGGTTTGCCAACGCCAGAAGCCATTGATGCAGATAAGTTTGCCCGGCGCACCCAGGAGCTGCTCACCATCTACCCCACTGAATTTGCCCAGGCACAGCTTAACCTTTTAGATAGCCACGATATGCCGCGTTTCTTGAGCTTAGTCCGTGAGGACAAGCAGCGCCTCTATCTTGCTTATCTCTTCACACTCACGTATCCTGGTGCGCCCTGCATTTATTATGGCGATGAAATCGGGCTGACCGGTGGGCGCGATCCGGATTGCCGTAAAGCTTTTACTTGGGATAAAAGCGAGTGGAACCAGCAGCTTCACGATAAAATCCGCGAGTTGGTCCTGCTGCGCCATGCCATACCCGCACTGCGCACCGGAACTTACCAGCCCTTGCTTGCCAGCGGAAATTTGCTGGTCTATTTGCGCCAAGATGAGCATGACAGTGTTATCGTAGCGATAAATCTAGAAGGCAGCGCGCAAACATTGGATATTGAAGTGAAGGAACTTATTCCGGATGAAACTGTTTTACAGGACCAATTAGGCTCAACGCAGGTCATCATTCAGGCAGGCAAAATCAGCAGCCTGACGGTTCCCTCCATGAGCGCCTTGATCCTAGCCTAATTTCTTTACTTGGAGAACGATAAAAGGCTTTGCTGAACTAACCTACAGCAAAGCCTTTATTATTTGTGTGAACCAGGGATAAAGCTGCAGGGCAAGTAATCCGCCTGCTGCACCTAATAACCAACCGGCAAAAACATCTAAAAGATAGTGCAGCTTAAGCACAATACGGGAAAGACCAACAAGCACCGCCCAAAGGATAAAACCAGCGATCACCCAGCCAGAGCCCGATTGCATTGAGAGCACAGCTAACATCATTGCTCGGGCAGCATGCCCTGATGGGAATGAATGCGGATCAGCGATGCGGTAGATTTTACCCCACTCACCTTCAGGCCGCTGCCGGCGAATGAGCGCTTTGATCAGCAATACCACCCCTGCCATGCCCAAGATAGCAAAAGCCCAAAAAACTGCCTGCAACCGCAATTCTCCTTCACCCAGCAGCCAAGCTAAACCAATGCCAATCAGCCAAAACCAAGAATCGCAAGTATGGCTAAGAAGCTTCATCAATAGTTGGAGCAGATTTGCATTGGCTGAATGCACAAGCTTCGCCGTCCATTTTGTATCCACGGTAAGTACTTGTGCTAATAAATCCAACCCGACCTCATTTTCAATCTGATCAAGATAAACTCAAGCAGTGATTTTATCACAGCAAATTACGCCGCTTCCGAATGCAAAACAATTGTAAGAGCAAAGTGGTAATGTCCTAAAGGTGCAAAATAGAAATGTCCTCATTATGATGAGGAGCTATGCAATGGACACACGAAGTGTACTGCGTAAACGAAATGACAAGCAAGGAATTAGCCCGAATAACCGAAGTAGAAAGGGCGATAGGTCACCGGATCACATGTACAGAGGCAGCCAGAAAACAGGGAATAAACGAATAGCCAGTTAGGTTCAGCGCGAAAAAGAGCGTTAAGAATGCCCTGATTATCAGTCTTTAAATTGCTTAGTTTAGAACGATCTCAAG
>DMCS01000056.1 GCA_003445715.1 Candidatus Mesolinea sp.
GGCATTCTTAACGCTCTTTTTCGGGCTAACTCCTTACTTGTCATTGCGATTACGAAGTACACTTCGTGTGTCCATTTCATAGCTCCTAATCATAATTAGGACATTATCACTTTGCTCTTACACTTTTTATTGCAAAGCGAAAATAACCTTTAGGAAATGGTAAAATTCAACATTCTATAATCAGGGATTTCCATTTCAGACAAGATCGACTGAAAACGTGGAGGCGAAGATGAACATTGATGAACAGGTCGAATACTTGATGCAAGGTGCAGATTATGGCGACCCAGCCTTGGCTGAGGCTATGGCTATGGAGCTGTGCGAACGCCTCATCGAGGCTGAGAAAGAAGGCCGACCGCTCAAGGTGTATTGCGGCTATGATCCCACGTCTACCGACTTACACTTGGGGCATACCATCACCATGCGGAAACTACGCCAGTTTCAGGAACTGGGACACGATGTTACTTTCCTCATTGGTACCTATACCTCGCTCATTGGCGATCCTTCGGATAGAGATAAACTGCGCCCACGGCTCAGCTTTGAGACGGTAATGAAAAATGCGGAAACCTATGCCCAGCAAGCTTTTCACGTGCTCGATCCCCAAAAGACGCATGTGCGCTATAACTCGGAGTGGCTTTCCAAACTTACGCTCACTGATTTGTTCGAGTTAGCTTCCAATTTCACCGTGCAACAATTCCTGACGCGCGATAATTTCCGCAAGCGCTGGGAGGCGAATGAGCCCATTTACCTCCATGAGTTCTTCTATTCGCTGATGCAAGGTTATGATGCGCATGTGCTCGAGGCAGATGTGCAGGTGGGTGGCTCGGATCAACTCTTCAATATCATGACGGCTGCGCGCAAAGTGATGGCTTTCTATGGTCAGAAGCCGAATATTGGCATTATTTTGGGCATCTTGCCCGGAACGGATGGCGAAGTGCGCATGAGCAAGTCGCTGGGCAATCATATTCCCTTGAATACCACTGCCGAAGACATGTACGGTAAGGTGATGAGCCTGCCGGATAAAGTCATGCCCGTTTATGCGCGCTTGGCGACGGATTGGACACCTGAAAAGGTGAACGCTTTTATCAAAGGCTTGGAGACAGGCAGCTTACACCCGCGCGACGCTAAAATGAAGTTGGCGCATGCGATCACCACGGTGTTTTATGGGCAAGAGGCAGCTGATAAAGCTCAGGAAAACTTTATTGTAGTGTTCCAGAAGGGTGATCTGCCCAAAGACATGCCTGAATATCAACTCAGCGGGCAAGAAAACATTCTGGAAATTTTGGTCAAAAACAACTTGGCAAAAAGCCGCAGCCAAGCCCGCCGGCTGATCGAACAGCAGGGTGTGAAAATTGATGGCGAGACGGTTACGGACGTCAACTTGGTGATTGACCGATCTTGCATTTTGCAATGCGGTAAGCGCCATTACTTGCGCATTAAAGTTTAAGGCATTTACTGCGCCGCGGGGTTTAGCAGCGCGCTACCGATTTGTAAAGCCAGGGCTGGCTGGCTGCCTTCAATAGCTATGGCGATAGCAAGCGGTGTACCAGTCCACTCTGGCGTCGTTCCACCGATATACCAAGTGAGGGGTTCGCCATCCGCCATAGTCGCATGACCGATTTGGTACCAAATAGCTTGCTTCTCCGCACTCAATCGTTCGCGCACGCGCAAGGCGGCCGTAGAATCGAGCACTTTTTGCTGTGAGGTGCTCTGCGCAAAAGCTACCCAATTTCCATTTTCACCTTGATAGCTATTAGCTAACTTCGGTGCTGGTTGCTTGCCCTCATTGGTGAGCGTTGCAGCAGCTAATGCCATCTGCAACGGGCTGACCGTGGTCTTCTCGGGTGCTGCGAACCAAGCCTCCATGGTACCTGCAGCGATTGGGTCTTCCGCAGCAGGAGCTACTTCAAGCGCTAAAGTTGGCGCGCTAAAAAGTCCGAAAGCGCGCGCCATTTCGATTAATTGCAAGTCTGTGAGTGAGCTCCGTAGGACTGATGCAGCACTTTCGCAGCCATAGTGCAAGGTATCCAATGAACTGGCGCCTGCTTGCATTGCGCGGTAGCATTCAATGTCTAAGCGGAATGGCAACTCGGGTTCAGCGCTCATCGAGGATTGCTCGCTCCATAACGCGCTTAGTTCGAAAAAGTTCATTAATGTCCCAATCGGGTAAGCAGCTTGCGTGGTACGGTTCAGCAAAGGCGCGTCTGGGCTTGCCATCAGGCTTTCCCATTCCTCTGCGAGCGTGTTAGCGTTGAAGCTCGGGTGGCTGGCAAGGGCATAAATCTCACCAGTTTGTGCATTCATCAACACTATAGCCCCTTTTTGGTCTCCGAGCAGTTCGTCTGCAGCGATCTGCAAGTTAAGGTTCAGGTTGACGCGTACGTCTGAGCCAGGCGGAGGTTGGTTATAAAGCAGCTCGTGTTGCCAATAGGTAGAAAAAGGCTTGCCATAGCCGCGTAGGTAGGGATAAAGGCTGCGTTCCAAGCCTGTTTGACCATATAGACCATTTGTATAACCAATCACGTTACTCAATGGCGGGTAAGTCACCAAGCGCTCGTATTGCCCCGGCGTGCCCGTGGTGATTGCCAAGTCTGTGTTGCTTAGGGTAACGATATCCCCACGTGGAGAGTATTGGTCATACACAGCCCAGCGTAAATTCTCTGGCCGTGAAGTGAGTTCTTCTTGATTGATCACAGAAATAATAAGGTTTTTGGTAAATAAAGGGATGAAGAGCAATATTAAAACGGTTGCGAGGTAATGATAAGGGCGGCGTGAATAAGCTGGCAATGGCTGTCTGCTTCTCTCAGCGCTCAGTAAGAGCAACAAAAGGATGCTGATCATGCTGGTGAGCAGGCTGGAGCCGCCATAAGAGAGGAACGGCAGCGTGATGCCCGTGAGGGGCACGAGGCTCAAGTTCCCCCCAACGATAAAAAAGGTCTGAATGGCAAAGTAGATCGAAATGCCGAACGCAAGATAGCGACCAAAAGTAGACTTGGTTTCCAGTGCGATGTGTACCCCACGGACGATCAGAAAGAGGTAGAGCAGCAACAAAGCGGAGGTGCCCAGCAAACCGCTCTCCTCGGCAATGGCAGAAAAGATAAAGTCGGAGACTGCCACAGGGACGAACCCAGGGCTGCCCAAACCAGGACCGGTGCCGAACACTTTACCGGCTGCAATGGCAATTTGGGCTTGCACGAGCTGGTAAGAAGCGCCAGCAGGTTGCAGCCAAGGGTTTAGCCAAGTATCCACGCGCACGCGCACAACATCAAAGAGGAAATAGCCTGCCACGCCAGCTGCTAAGGCAACAAGCGGAAAAATCCATAAAAAGCGCCGCCGGCGGGTGGTGAGCACGAGCATAAAAATGTAAATACACACAAATAGTGCAGCGGTTCCTAAGTCTTGCTGGAAAACGAGTAATACCGCGATCAACGCTGTGATAACCACTGTGGGCAAAATAGAAGCCATTAAAGTAATATTTGGGCGGATTTGGTCGGCAAAAAAGGCAGATAAATAGACAATCATCAGCAGTTTGAGGGGCTCAGAGGGCTGCAGGTAAACGCCAAAGAGATTGAGCCAGAGCCGAGGTCCCCCGCCGCTCGGATGGACACCGAGGAAGAAGGTAAGCGTGACCAGCAAGATACCTGCGACCAGCCAGACTGTACTGTAGCGCTTGAGTGTAGCGACTAAATTGCGCATAGATATACCCAAAACGATAACTAAACAGCCCACTAAGTACCAGATGAGTTGCTTTTGGCCCAAAGCAGCGGAGAGCCTCCAAACCGTTAGCAGCCCCCAGCCTGTGAGCATGCCCATAATCGGAAGAAGCCATGGGTCTGCACCCGGTAGACTTTTTTTGACAACCTGCCTGAGCAGAAGCATACCCGCAAGCCAGCCTGCGAAGGGCAGCAGATAGCTCAGTTTCAAGCTGAAGCCACGTGTATGCGTGCGTACGGCTGGTGCCAACGCCAGGGCAAAAGCATAAAGGAAAACGAAAATACCGGCGAGAATCAACGCATCAAAGCGTCGTACGGGTTTGGAGGGTGCAAATGTATCGTTCAAGAGGATTTCGTATATTTTCCGATGAGGAGGTCTAATTTTTCGCGGGTCTCTGCTTTCACTTTAGCCATATCGGTAATAAAAGCATCTTTGAGTGCTTCCTCACAATCGCATTCCATTGCTTGGAACTCAGGCTCATCCAAGATATCTACCAAGCGAATCAATGCTCTCTGTGCCAGGGCGGTGTTTTGGCTCAGGGTGCGCACCACCATTTCCACACTTACGGGTGCTTCACTCACATGCCAAACATCATAATCGGTTACATGTGCCATCGTGGCATAGCACATCTCGGCTTCTCGCGCCAAGAAGACTTCTGGGGAGGCGGTCATGCCTACGATGGACATACCCAAACTACGGTAGATATTGGATTCGGCTTTTGTGGAAAAGCGCGGACCCTCGATGGTGATATATGTACCGCCGGTGTGAACGGTGGCGTTTTCTTCTTGGAGCGCTTTAGTGAGAGCTGCACTCAGCGCCGGACAAAATGGGTCTGCTGAGCCGATGTGGACGACCAAACCTTCGCCAAAAAAACTACGTTCGCGCTTATGGGTAAAGTCGAAAACTTGGTCAGGCACGACGATATGCCCAGGCGCATAATCTTCACGCAAGGAGCCGCAGGCGCTAACGCTAATCAGCTTCTGGACGCCTAATTGCTTCATGGCGTATATATTGGCGCGATAATTGACTTCTGAGGGGGAGATCGTATGCCCAATTCCATGGCGCGCCAAGAAAGCCAACTGTTTGCCATGCACCTCACCCAAGAATACTGGTGAAGAAGGTAAGCCGAAGGGTGTATCGACGATGATCGAGCGGCGATTCTCCAAGCCCTCAAAGGAATACAACCCAGAGCCGCCGATAACTCCTAACGCAATTTGATTTTCAGACATAGCTGCCTCACTTATTTTTAGGATTTTTCTTGAATACTGATGCTAACATCAACCTCGCTGCAAAACAGCACATCACCATCTTTTACCACAATAGGTTCTTCGATGCGCAGGTCTTCCAAGTAAGAGCCATTGGTGGACTTGAGATCCTCATACCACCATTGATTTTGATGGAAGCTGAAACGGCCGTGGCGGGCGGAAACCAGTTCATGCGGGAGGACAAAATCGCAGCTCGGGTCCCGCCCGATTATGACTTCGGGAAGGGTAAAGCTTTTGGCACTGTGATCCCCTAAAAGCGTGGAAGAAAGTCTGAGCGGGGGGATGACCTCACGGCTCTCTGCAGCTTGCTGGCTGCCAATGCTTTTCCATAGGAGCCAGATGGCTCTGCCCAAGAAAATATAGAGAATAATCACGATGAGGATTCTTAGAGCAAGCAGAATTATAGCGTTCATTCCTCAGGCTCCGGTAGGATCACAGCGGCTTTGGTTGCATCTTGCAAGCCGCTGACTTCCTGATTATAGACCAGAATGGTTTTACCCATGCGGATCACGTCTCCAGGCTTGAGTGTAGCAGAATGAATGCGGTGATTGTTGATGATTGTGCCACCGGTGGAGCTCAGATCAAAGAGGATGTAACGCCCTTGTTGCGCGCGCAGCTGGGCGTGATCTCGTGAGACCATAGGGTCTTGGAGGATAATATCGCTTGTTGAGCGCCTGCCAATATTGATAACTGCTTTTTGCAAGGGAACTTGCTCTTTGCCGTTGATAATCAGGTAGGCGTTTATGGGAACAGACTCCTCCGAGGGCTGCCATGGCACCGGTTGAAGGGCAGTCTTTTCGAGTGGAGAAGCGTCTTGGGTGTAGCCGATTTTTACTTCTATCGCATCAATGTCAAGCCTTGGGTTCATTAATACGTTAAATTGCGGTTGATGCTTGAAGCGGAAGCCTTCCGCAGAAAGGCTATTTTCCAACTCCAGAGCCGCTTTGGTGAGTGTATCATGTGCTGATTGCCAGGCATCCCATTTCTCTGGGGAGACGAAAATTTGAATTTGGTCTGGGGCTTTCTTTTTGCCTTCTGGCTGGGCTTCGATCTGTTCCATGATGAGTGCCACAATCTGACTGCTTAATGAGCGCGAGGCCCCAGGATAAAGCAACCGATCTAAGGTATCTTCAAAGATGGAGCGGAGTTTGTTCTCAATTGTTTCCAACCACATAAGCGGATAGCTCCTTCCAAGAATTATACCAAGTAACGGTTGGGCGTCCCTCACAGGATTTCCCAAGCAGTAATGGTATCAAGCTGTTTAGAGCGCGTAAATCGGATTACTGAAGATCCAGCCGCGATGCCTGCCGAGGTAATCTATATACACTTCTGCGCGATAAATGCCGGGTTCTTTAGTGATGTGGGTGAGCACTTCGCGATCCCAATGTTCCTTGATGACTTTGCCATCTTTAATTAACCGGACGTGCGTTCGCATGGGCAGGCGCACCTGAAAAGTGATGCCGGAGTCCACACGTACGCGGTCGCCCATCAGGAAGGTGCCCTCATTACAATTGACGGTAAAACGGAACCCTCGTGTAGAATGCGGCAGGTCATAGGCTACAAAAGAATGCCCTTTCCGCAAGGCTTCATAAATGGTGCGTTTATCTTCCATCCAGTTCCCGCTCAGCGGCTTGGGGATGAAGAGGTGGTTGGTAATTGCGCGAAAATGCAGCTCGTAAGGGTAAAGCACCAAGTGGATAGGCCCTTGCTTGATTTTTAGTGCATGGGCATCTGCACCGCCGATGGCTACGACCGACTGCTTGCTCTTCTGCAACAGTTCATCCCACAGGCTTAGCGTTTGCGGTAAAGGTCCCAAGGACATGAAGCCTGGAACGAGGGCATGCAAAGCCGCCTTGGGGTAGGTTTTTGAACGGGTTTTGAACTCACTCAGGTGGTTCCAAAGTTCAATGCCGGTATAGCCGGTAACCTGCCAATCCTCCCAGTTATAGGCAGCTTCCCCAAAAGCCGGCAGAGTATCTTCAATCGGGTGGGCGATGAATGTGAGCGCGTCTGCTGCTGTGGCTTGATCAACCAACTTTTGGGGGTCAGCAGCGTAACGCGCCAGCTCGCGGGTATTGCCCAGGATAAGCAAGTGATTCTTCCCGACCTCTAAGGTTTGATCGTGCACTTCTTCGCCAACAAGCACGAGCACGCGATGTTTACCTTTTTGAACATATCCTTCCACATCTTGGACCCAAATGTTGTGGTCGGTAACCAGGATAGCATCCAAGCCGGCTTTGAGGGCTGCCTCTGCCAGGTCGGCATGAGTGCCATGGCCATCGGAGTAAACGGTGTGCATGTGCATAGCGATGACGATTTCTTCCATCAGGTATCTTTCACTCTCAAGGGTTTACGGTTGATTTGCATTTTTCGCCTCCTTTCTATGCCCTAGCGCAAGTTAGAACATTTTCTTCATGCACCAATCCTTGGTAAAAACAATGTTCACACTGCGCCTTCCGGCAAAGGAAGGAGGCTAAATGGTCCTCTGTAGCAGATTTTCGGACTCCTACAGTTAGTTTGCTCTAATCCTCCCAGACAAAGACACTGGTCGTCAGCGGGGGGATCGAAAATGTGCCCGCTGTTGAATTGAAGGCAGCCCTGGTTGCAATCGCGTCGACGGAGTTGACGAGCACCGGGTGCAACGCAAAACCTGCGCCGATCCAGGTGCTGTCACTAAAGGTGATAGTATCCTGGCTGGCATTAAAGAAGACCAGGATTTCACTATAGTTCGGGTCGATTTGATTTGTATCCACTAACCGCATGACGATCAAACCGGGGATTTGCTCAGGACCAGTGTTGAGGAACGAAACTGTATCCATAACTTGTTCTTCAGTAGTCAGCCGGAAGAGCGGAGAGCTCTTGCGGATTTGCAGGAATTCCTTGAAGACACTGGCGGCGTTGGTAATTTGCTGGGGAGATGGTTTGAGGGCGGGGTCGGCTAATAAGGGAGCATAGATATCCCACCGATCCATGCCTTCGATGGGCAGCCCAACTCCCCAGTTGTTGGTCTGGTAAGTCCAGTCCAGACGGTTGAACCAGTCTCCCGAGTCGTACGAATTGCGGTCTAAAGATTTGGAACGCAGGATGTCATCGCCGGCATGGAAGAAGGGCACACCCTGGCTGAACATTGGGACGCTGAGCGCCAGGTTGTTCATGCGAATGCGGTCTGCCAGGCTTGCTTCTGCTGGCGCCTTGAGTTGGACAGCATCGAAAATGGTTTCGTTATCATGGGCGGAAACGTAAACGATGTTTTCCTGCGGGTCGAGGGTATAACCAGCCGGCGTGTTGTTGTAGAGGATTTGCCTGCCATCCACCGTTTTTCCGTCCTTTTGGGTGAGTGTGTAGTTCTTCAGGTTGCCTGCCAAGCCAATTCGAATCCAATCGGCGTAATCCAACAATTTTGCCAGCTGCTCTTGTGGATCTTGGGTTTCAGCATCGTTGGGAAAGAGGTACAAGCCGGTGCTAAAGCCCTGCAGGCGGGGATCATCAAATGGGTTGCCGCCGCGAACGCCATCTCTCAGCCGGTCGTTGAATACGCCGATGCCCGTGCCGCCAATATTCAGCTGGGTAGCATTGACCCCACGTGCATTCTTCGCGACCTCGCCAAAATCCCAGCCTTCGCCGTAGACGTAGATAGACTTTCCATCCACACCGTCTTTTTCCAGTGTCAATGCATCTAATGCATCGCGCACCGCCTGCATGTTGCTGAGCATATGATGCCCCATCAGGTCGAAGCGGAACCCATCCACTTTGTATTCGGTCGCCCAAGTTACTACCGAATCGACCATCAGCTTTTCCATCATGCGATGCTCAGTGGCAGTGTTTTGGCAGCAGGTGCTGGTCTCCACATTACCTTCCGCGTCCAGCCGGTGGTAATAGCCAGGCACGATCTTATCGAGCACCGATTTTTCATCCTGTCCGCTTTGAGAGGTGTGATTGTAGACAACGTCCATCACCACCCGCAAGCCATTTTGATTTAAGGCTTGCACCATTTCCCTGAATTCCAGAATGCGGACATAACCAAAGGGGTTGGTGGCATAACTGCCTTCAGGCGTTGTGTAATGGTACGGGTCGTAACCCCAGTTAAAGCCATCCTGCCCCTTTATGAGCGCCACGGCTTGGGCTTGAAGCTCTGAGGCTGGCCCGTAGGTTTTAAGCAAGTCTTCGTCTACGCTTTTCCAGGTGGAGTAATTTTCGTTCACGCTGGCGATGTCGAACGCCGGCAGCAGGTGAATATGAGTCAAGCCTGCCTCAGCCAGCGCTTTCAAGTGCTGCATTCCGTTGGAATCATCCACGGTGAAAGCCATGAACTTTCCGCGGTATTTTGGGGGCACGCTTTCATCAGAGATGCTGAAATCGCGCACGTGTAATTCGTAAATCACACTATCTTCAGGATTTACGAGCGTTGGTTTTTCCAATGCGTCCCAGCCGGCGGGTTTAAGCGCCGGATCTGAGAGGTCCACAATCTGACTGCGGGTGCTGTTCATCGAAAGGCTGAACGAATAGGGGTCAGTCACCAAATTCGTCTCGATTTTGCCGGTTTTGGGCACAAAAACTTTGACTTCGTAGAGATAAAATTTGTTTTTCCAGGTAGGTTCGCCGGTGATGCTAAACACACCTGTGGCATCGTTGCGCTCCATGGGGTAAAATTGCCCGGTTGTGAGCATGGCGTTGTCATATAGCCAGACTCCAACTGAAATGGCGGTTGGTGCCCACACTCTCAAGGTCGGGGTTCCATCAACAAATTCAACACCCAGTTTTCCGGAATATGTATAGAGATCATCCAAGACGCCGGCAATTTGAACGCCGGTGGCATCCACCATCTTACCTGAAGTATAACGAGCGACTACCGCTAGCTGACCGCGCAGCATCTGTGGTACCTCATCAAGATTAGCTTCGGCAAGCTTGAATGCGGAATAACCTTTGAGGTGAGGATTCTGGGTTAGGACCTCATCACCAGGACCAGACTCCGTATACGAGAGCGGGATTTCGGTGCCGCCCGAAATGCCATCAGCCGTGAGCTCCAAAGCTGCTTCAGGAGAGTAGACCAGCGCATACTGGTAGCGCGATGAACCAATGACATCCCAGAGGATTGTATCCTGGTTGACCCAGATAGCTTTTTGTGCATTCAGGTTACCCTTAGGCGCACCTGTTGTGCTTATATATAACTCTTCATTTGCCAGGTCGTAGCTGAAGAAGACTTCATCGTTATCCGAGGCGACGGTGAAGCTGGTCTCGTCCAAGATAGTGGTGACAGATTTCTGGCTGATTGCTAAGGCGATTGAATACGTGCCTGCCTTGAGCGCGCTAGTAGCAAAGGTAAAGCTGCCATCACCCTCTGGGTCTTGCAGCCAGGCCCGCAGGCAGTTTGGATCATCATTTTGTGAACAACCTAATTGGGTTTGGAAATCCCCTACTGCGACAATAATGGGGGTGTTGTAGTCGTCAGTGATCACATGCGTCTTGTGATCGTAATAGAAAGTTACCATTGTTGGCTCTGTGACGACGAGAGGAATATCTGCGCCGTCCCGCTTGGCGTTCATTCCATAGTTTTCACTCCAGGAGCCATCCAGCGCAACTTTATACCGCGGGCCTTTTTTATCCTGATCGTTTCCCGGGGTGACCTCGAAAGTCCCTTTCCAAATATCTGAATTGGCGTCGAAGATCAGGTTGGTAATTTCGCAATTGGTCATCCAGTCTCCATCGCAGCCTAGCTCCGATTGCATTGTTCCCGCAATCGTGACCGTTTCCGGCTGCGGCGTATTTTGGGCAAATACGCTTGGCGTTGCATTGGGAAAAACCAGTGCAAGCATGGTAAAAAGTACAATTAGGACGTGAAGATTACACTTTGTGTTTCTCATATTAATTACCTCCTATGCATACTTGCCTGCTAACTGTTGAAATAGTAGAGCACGCTTATTTTATGCAATTCAAGTTAATCTAATCGTTTTTTCATTATCCTACAGAATGATGAAAAAAACAATTTAGCCGAAATGAACAGCTTATGCGATCAGCTCTGAAATTCTTGTCATTTTGTTGGGTAGTAAAACTAAGTACAAAATTTTTTGGCTGCGTTATTAGTGAGGGTGTTGAAAATGTCCAGAACATCAAAGAATGAATAACTTTATATTCAAGA
>DMCS01000108.1:0-16922 GCA_003445715.1 Candidatus Mesolinea sp.
CTCTCCCAGCTCCGAGTCACGCCTGTCATACTCCTTTTGTCATTGCGAGAAGGGCATTCTTTGCCCGACGAAGCAATCTTTTCTAACCTGTCATAAGATTGCTTCGCCCCTGCGAGGCTCGCAATGACAAATCTCGAAACGAGCCGCTGGGGAGGGGAATAATAGGGGTGGGGATTGCGACTATGTTTTTAGATTGTTATAACTACCCAAAATCGTGATTTACTCGTCAAAAGGTATAAAAGTTCAGGTAAAAACGAGACATTAAAAACCCCTCACTCCCTAAGAAGTAAGCGGTTTTAGTGTTGTATATCCAGAGTAATAATTAATCCCCAATATAGTACATCTTTCCACAACCATCGAACTGAACAACCGTATCGGTTGGCGCTACATATACAGTTATTCCTGCAACACCATAGTGATTATCAATTATGTTGCCGGATGAATTAATTCGAGCCCAATAGCAACCGTCAACTGTCATTGAATATGACGAATACCACGGACCAGGTGCTATGTCTCTATTAACCATATAATTCCCATCATGTTTTGGCCACTTCATTTGGTCAATAGGCTCTTGGTGAATGATTCTAACCTTTGGCATTTCAAAATAATTTGGGGTGTAATATTTACTCTCTTTAACAGATGAATATTTTACAGTTCCGATTATTACTCCATAAGCCCAACTGTATTGATTTTTTTGTAAATCAACGGTTTCATCTGACAATTCATCTTCTATTGCTAACATAATATAAAACCTCTGCGTTTTTGGAAAAGCAGCGTAATGGACAAGCGTCTCATTTTTTCCATCAATATAGACTGAAGAAGAACCTGTTTCTAAAAGAACTTTAAATGTCTGTCCGATTGAACTGATTGGATTCTGAAGAAAAGTCGCAATCTGATCCTCGTTTGTAGTATATGAACTTAATGGCACTGTGGTTGCGGTTGCGGTTGCGGTAAATACAGGAGAAGGGGTTAAGGTTGGAGTTAGAGTATTTGTCGGTGTTACAACTTTTGTAATCACTATTGGAGTAAATATTGGTTGGACTGTATAGGTTGGGTAAGGTGTATAAGTCGAGTATGCTGTTTGCGTTGGCATTGCCGCTTGTGTTTCTTTTACTATCTGTTGAATTATCACCGGGTCTGGCGTGGGAACAGAACAGCCTGCCAGAATGATTGCCACCAACAAAACCAGAAATTTTCTCATAGTTCCCCTCCGATTAATTGACCTGCTTTCATCCTAACACTTAATCTCGAAATTCCACGTCAACAACAATTTTACATCATTTTCACCCAAACCATTATCACTTTGCTCTTACATTTACTTAAACAATCAAAGTACTCTGTGCTTCTGCTGATATACTCAAAGCATGCCGTTACTCACCGCCACCAACCTGAGCAAAGCTTTTGGCGCGAACGATATCTTCGCCGGGCTTACCTTCTCTATCCCGGAGCACGCTCGTATTGCCATCGTCGGGCCCAACGGCATCGGCAAAACCACCCTCCTCCGCATCCTAGCCGGCCTGGATGAGCCCAGCAGCGGCAGTGTGCACCACGCCCGTGGCTTACGCCTCGGCTACCTGCCGCAAGAAGCCACCCAAGTCAGCGGCGGCACGCTGTGGGAGTATTGCCTGCAAGCTTTCGCACCCCTGCTAGCCCAAGCCGATCAGCTACGAGCGCTCGCGCTTGCTATGCAGGCACCCGAGGTTGACCCCAAAGTGGTGGCGCAATACGGCGCGGTGCTTTCCAGCTTCGAGCATGCTGGCGGCTACACCTATCCCACCCGTATCAAGCAGACCTTGGCCGGCTTGGGCTTCGCGGCTAGCGATTACGAGCGCCCGCTTGTGCAGCTCTCGGGAGGGCAGCGTACGCGTGCCATGCTGGCTCGTCTACTGCTGGAGAGCCCAGACCTGCTGCTGCTGGATGAACCCACCAATCACCTCGATATCAGCGCGGTGGAATGGCTGGAAGCTACCCTCCAGGATTGGAGCGGTGCGGTCCTGATTGTCTCGCACGACCGCTATTTCTTAGATCAGACCGCCAGGCAAATCTGGGAGATGACCCCAGCGCTGGAGATATACCGCGGCAACTACACTGCCTACCTAGGTCAACGCCAGGAGCGTTACTCCCGCCGCTTAGCTGAATACGAAGCCCAAACTGAATATATTCGCAAGCAAGAAGATTACATTCGGCAAAACTTGGGCACCCAGAATAACGCCCAGGCTGTAGGAAGGCGGCGCCGGTTGCAGCACCTGCTCGCAGACTCGCGCCTGAGCGCACCCACTGCTAATCTCCGCCCCATGCACCTGCGCTTAGCCATTGCCGGCCGTTCCGGTGAGCTTGTTTTGCGCACATACGGCTTGCAGGTAGGCTATGCCGATGAAGGCAAGCCGCTTTTCAGTGCACCGGATCTGGTGCTCAAGCGCGGGGAGTGCGTGGCAATCATCGGGCCTAATGGCGCCGGCAAAACCACCTTCCTCAAGACAATCTTAGGCCAGACCCCGCCCTTTGCTGGCCGGCTAGAGCTGGGCGCCAGCCTCAAGGTGGGCTACTTCGCTCAAGCCCACGAAGATCTCTCCCCTGCCAACACGCTTATCGAAGAAATTAACAGCGTGGCACCGGCCATGCTGCCGGCTGAGGTGCGCAACTACCTGGCTAAATACGGCTTTACGGGTGATGAGGTCTTTGAACGCATAGAGACCCTCTCTGGCGGCGAGCGCGGACGGCTGGCTTTAGCTAAGCTTGCCCTCTCCGATGCCAATTTATTGCTGCTGGATGAGCCTACCAATCACTTGGACTTGACCACCCAGGAGATTCTGCAACAGGTGCTCGCCGAGTACCCCGGCACCATTCTGCTCGTCTCGCATGACCGTTATCTGATCGACGCTTTAGCTACGCAAATCTGGGAGGTAACGCCGCAAGAGGAAGCACTGCGTGTATTTACCGGCAGCTACTCTGAATATCGTCAGGCAAAGCTCGCCGCATCCGCTTCAGGGCCTGGCGCGCAAACGAGAGCGAAACAGCCCAAACAAGTTGGAAGCCGATCAAAACCAGAAACGCTCAGCCGCAACCGCCGTCAACAACTGGAAAAGAAACTCATATCGCTTGAGGCGCGTATTCATACCCTCGAGAGCGAAAAGGCACTGCTGGAAACCAAATTAGCTAACCCGCCAGCCGATGGCAGGAAAGCCGCTGAGCTAGCTGCTCAATATAATCATCTGCATGCCAAGCTCGAACCGCTGCTCACGGAATGGGAGCAGCTCGCCACCCTTCTGCAGGAGGATCAAGCATGAGCGCGCAGGCGCAGGTGCAAGCCAGTGCGCTGCCTATAGAACCAGCTGGACTGCGTGATTTGTGGAAGCTGCGCCAGCTCGAAAAGCTCACATTCAACCGCGAGGATGCCTGGCCGCTGGTGGAATTGCTATTCGTCCTGGTCTCACCTGGCATCGTGCGCCTGAAGGTTGACTATAACGACAAGATGATTGCCTTTGTGGCAGGCGAAACCCGCGCTAGCCAAGGCATGGGTTGGATCATTACGCTCGGCGTTGCGCCAGCCTGGCGCCATATAGGTTTGGGCGAGCGCTTGCTCGCGGCTGCCGAGGAAGCCCTGCACATGCCTGCCATCCGCCTAACCGTGCGCGCCTCTAACCAAGCCGCCATTGCCCTCTACCAGAAAGCCGGCTACCATCAGGTGGGCGTCTCTTCGCGCTATTACGTCGGTGGTGAGGATGGCTTGATCTTCGAGAAGCGTTTCTTGGAGAGTTGGGGAGATAATTCGTCCAAACAGAATGAGAAAAAGCAAATTTGGGGTTGAATTAACAGCGGAATAAGATATAATTAAAATATCATGAAGGAGTTGGCTTAATACGAGATGATCCGCGCAAGCCAGGCGCAGCGGATGAGTATACGGGGCACACGCCGTAAGATACGCGTGTGTTTTGTTTTAAATATCCACAGAAACGGAGTATAGAACAATATGGATAGTGGGATGATCGGAAAGATCGAAAAAGCGAAACGATATGCCGAGGAAAAGGAGCGCTTCACGCTCAACAACTTTCAAGCCACCATCAGAGGGGATAACGATGACCACGTGGTGCATTATGTGGATGGCAAGTGGGATTGTGATTGCAACTTTTTCCAGACGCGCGGCGTATGTGTGCACACCATGGCGCTCGAAATCCTCTTGAACGGGATGATCCAAAAGGGCGACCATCCGGAATTCTAAGTGAATAGTAAATCCATTTAAGAGCGGAGAGCCCTCCAATGGGGGGATCCTGAACAAAATTTTATATTTAACAATTCTTTAATGAAATAAATTTAATTGTTGATCTAGGAAATTATTTATTCTTTGTTCTGCTAAAGCACAATATGTCTGATCTATTTCATATCCAATGTATTTCCTATTAGTTTTTAATGCAGCAAGACAACTTGATCCGCTTCCAACAAATGGATCTAAGATTATTTCTTCTTCAAATGTGTACAATTGGCTGAGCCGATAAGGCAATTCCACAGGAAAAGGAGCGGGGTGTCCTATCTTTGATGCACGTTCTGCAGGAAATCTCCATATACTTTTTGTATATTCTAAAAATTCCTCTTTTTTAATTGTGCTATTTCTCTTTTTTGGATTTAATCTTGTAAAGGTTTCTTTGCAAAAAATGAGGATATACTCATGGATGTCTCTTAATACGGGATTATTGGCTTTTAAGTAAGTCCCCCAAGCAGTAGATGAGCTTGCACTAGTTCCCTTATCCCATATAATTTCACCCCGCATTAAATATCCAATATTTAACATATCCTCGATGATGTAGCTATGAAGTGGTATATAAGGTTTTCTTCCCAAGTTTGCAATATTAATACATGCCCTTCCACCAGGAACTAGCACTCTATATGTTTCTTCGAATACTCTTTTAAGAAATTCCCGATATTCATTAAGGGATAAGTTTTCATCATATTCTTTTCCAACATTATATGGGGGCGATGTAACCATCAAATGAACGCTATTGTCAGGGATTTCAGACATAACTTCACTAGTTTTACAGAAAATCTTATTAAGATTCTCGGGTTGAATTTGATTTTCAGAATATACTATTTTCTTATCACTGTTTAATCCCTCATATAGTTTTCCACTATAAAATTTTGAGGAATCGTGATTGATGCGACCTGGTGCCCCAAACGCACTGGTCTGTGTTCCATTTTTACGTTTGTATTTGGATGGTTGTATGTCGGCCATAATCTAATCTTCTGATCTTCTTAGTAAATCTAAAAATCTCTGTGCTTTGCCCTCATAAGTGGGTTCTTCATTTGCAATTTCGATAAATTCACCTAATTTTTTACGTGTACGCATACCGGAGAAAAACTCTCGTTCTTCTTTCAAAAGGTCTAATGAACTCTGCTCTAGTTCTTCATATGTATCAAATCGGTAAAAACCATTAAATTTCGTTGTTTTTATGTTTTCACCATTATCTACTGGTTTTGGATTAATTGACCAAAATCCTTGAATTATTCCATTTCTTTTCAGGTAATCGACTTTTTCATAATACGTTTTTGTTATTGGAGTATTACCAATTATGATAATTGGTATTTTTGATGCTTCAAATCCAGAAACTCGAATATTAATGCTTTTACCAATTGCTTTTAAAATTGAATCAGATCTTAATAACCCTGGATTTCCTTGATGAGTCCTATAATCTCCTAAACAAGTCAAGGTATTCTCGATAGGATCAAATTCCCAGTTCCACACAATAGACATTTTTACTTCAATAATAGTAATAATGTCTTTAGGATATTGATATTGATTTTTTGTTTTACATATCGCAACATCAGCTGGGGATCGATTTGATAAACCAATCGATTCCGAGATTACGCCATTGACTGCAAATCCACCCACTTCATTTGCAATTTCATTAATTAATTCTGCAACCCACCTTTCAGTGTAAGTACCGATTATAGCATTTCTACTTTGTAAAGTTGTCTTCTTATCTGGATATTTCTTAGGCCAATATGCAATATATCTATGGTCCTCAGTAATGTAAAAAAGTTGTTCGGGAGATGCAACTTCAAGAGATTTAATAAAAAATAGTTTTTCTTGTTCTTGATTCCATAACGTTTTGCTGTTCATTTTCACTTCACGCCTTGCTTATATTATCTAATAATTTAATCAGGCGGAGAGAGTGGGATTCGAACCCACGGTAGCCACAAGGGCTACAACGGTTTTCGAGACCGTCCCATTCAACCGCTCTGGCATCTCTCCGTGCGCTTAAATTATACCTGAGTTAAAGCGCGAACACCTCGCCCTTTTGCGGGTAGGCAATCTCGGGCAAGCCGGCGTGGTCGTCTAAGCGCCCGCGCAAGGCGCTGTAGGCTTTCTCTTCCCCATGCACAAAGATAATCTTTTTCAAGGTCTCCTTGCTTGCCAGGGCATACTCCACCAGCAAGTCCTGCCCAGCATGCGCGCTCAGCCCGCCAATCGTAACCACCTCAGCTTTGCGGTAATACTCCTCGCCAAAGATGCGCACCTTGCGCTCCTGGTCAGCCAGCCGGCGCCCAAGGGTATCCGGCGCCTGCCAGGAGATAATCACAATTGTGTTGCGCCCGTCTTCGATGTTATTGGCTAAGTGGTGCTGGATGCGCCCGCTTTCTGCCATGCCCGAAGCGGAGATGATGATCATAGGCTCGTGGTAGTCATTGAGCGCCTTGGATTCGTCCACACTGCGTGTGTAGATGATGTTCTCAAAATCGATAGCCGGGTTGCGGTGCTCAGCAATGAAGCGCCAGGTCTCCTCATCAAAGCACTCAGAATGCTTGCGATATAGTTCAGAAGCATTGGTAGCCAAGGGGCTATCGATCACCACGGGGATATCCGGAATTTCGCCCCTTTCGATGGCTTGGCTCAGGTAGTAGGTGAGCATTTGCGTTCTGCCCACGGCAAAGGCTGGGATGATGACCTTGCCACCGCGCCTCATCGTGCGCAAGATGACCTGCCTCAATTCCTCGAAGGCATCCTCAATATGTTCGTGGGCTTTATCGCCATAGGTGCACTCCATCAGCAGGTAGTCTGCCCCTTGCGGAAGTACCGGGTCCTCGAGTATGGGCGCATCATAGCGGCCGATATCACCCGAGAACCACAAGCGCTTTAGCGCGCCATCCTCCACCACGTCCACAACCACAGCGGAGGAGCCTAATATATGCCCGGCGTCCATCAAGCGCACGCCCACACCCGGTACGGGTTCGAAACGCTGACCGTACCACACCGAGCGGAACAGCGGAACGGTTGCCAGAGCATCCTGCATATTATAGAGCGGCGGCATGGGCGGCAAGCCCTGCTTGCGGCGCTTCTTGTTAACGTATTGCACATCCCATTCGTGAATATGCGCCGAATCCTTGAGCATGATATCCGCCAGATCCGCGCTGGCGTCAGTGGCATAGATTGGACCGCGGAAGCCCTGCTTGACGAGGTTGGGCAGGTTGCCGCTGTGGTCAATATGAGAATGAGAGAGCACCACCGCATCGATGCTGGCTGGGTCAAAGGAGAAGTGCTGGTTAACGGCATAAGTCTCCTCGCGTTTGCCTTGGAAGAGGCCGCAATCCAGCAGCAATTTGTGTCCATCCACCTCCAATAGATGCATCGAACCGGTAACTGTACGCGCAGCACCTAAAATGTGTAATTTCATCGGTCTTCCTTTCTTAATATCTCCAGCAGTTCCTCTCCATAAACTTCGAAGCGGGTAGGGCTGGCTTGCATCGCTTGTTCAAGCTCTGCCTTGCTCTTGATGGGCTGGGCGGCAATGCTTTCCAGCAAGTCCTTGGGCAGGATCACGCTGCTGGAGACTTTATTTTTCTGCGCCATCTGTTTGCGCCAGTCGCCTAACAGTTCACGCCGGCGTTGGATACTTTCATCCAAGTACTGCGCACGCGGCCGCGTAAGTTTTTCGGAGCTTTTACGCCAATCAGCCACGGTCTGCATAATTTGCTTGCCATAGCGGCACACCTGGCTTTTGGAGAGCGAGGGCAGCAGATCCAGCTCCTGGATGTGTTTGGGCTGGGTGGTGGCGATTTCCACTAAGGCTGCGTCGCTCATCACTTTAAAGAGTGGCACATCTTGTTTGCGTGCCAGCTCTTCGCGTAGGTGGTTCAGCCGCTGAAGCAGGCTGAGGGCTCGCGGCTTCATTCCATTGATGCCCTTTACGCGCCAGACGTCTTCGCAATGGTTTTTCATTGGCGGTGTTTGCTTCTCCAATGCGGCACAATCCTCGAGCACCATAGTTAGGCGGCTTATACTCTTCAGGCGCGGAATTAGGCAATCGCGTAAGGGCAGCAGGAAATGTGAGTCCGCCTGGGCATAGCGCAGCATCTCGGGCTCGAGGGGGCGCTTACCCCAGTCGGCGCGCTGATACTTCTTATCAACTTTGAAGCCAAAATATCTCTCCAGGAAGGTTGAAAGGCCCAAGTTTTCTTCGCCCACCGCGGCGGCAGCTAAGCTCGTATCGAAATAGTTGGCAAACGTAAAAGCATAATCGCGCTTGAGGCAGGTGAGGTCATAATCGCCGGCGTGAAAAACTTTTTGAATGGCTGGGTTGGCAAAGATTTCTCCCATAGGTTCAAGGGAATCGAGCGCGAGTGTATCCACGAGGTAATCCTGCTCTACTGTGGAAATCTGGATGAGGCAGACGCGCTCCTGGTAGGCATACAAGCTGTTGGATTCTGTATCGACTGCGATAGCTGGCTGAGCAGCCAAGTCAGCGCACATGTGCGCAAAGCTCTCATCGTTCTCCACCACTATAGGAGCTGGCATTTCAGGCATCATCATATGGGCATTATACTGCATCGGGTTACCCAGCCCTTGGGCGAGGCCCCGAGCGGGTATAATCATCCTATGCAAAAGGAGTAAGAACATGCGTGCAGTCATTCAACGGGTAAGCCAAGCGCAAGTGCGGGTCGAAAGTAAAGTCGTGGCGAAAATCGGCTTGGGCTTGGTGGTGCTGCTAGGCATCAGCCCAACGGATACAGAAGCCGATGTGCGCGAGATGGCTGAAAAAGTAGCTAATCTACGCATTTTCGGGGATGCGCAGGGCAAAATGAACCTCTCTTGCTTAGATGTGAACGGGGAGATCATCGTGGTTTCACAGTTCACGCTCTACGCGGATACGCGTCGTGGCCGCCGTCCCTCCTTCACGGGGGCTGCCAGCCCGGAGTTAGCTGAGCCGCTTTGTCAGCTTTTTGTGGAGACGCTGCGCATCATGGGCGTGCCCACCCAAAGCGGCGTCTTTGGCGCCCACATGGTGGTCGACATTCAAAATGACGGGCCGGTCACCATCCTACTTGAGCAGCCCGCAAACTCGCGTTCTTCCTGGAATTTCTAAGCAGGTGGCTGGTCAGCGCTTGGCTGCGCTTCAGTTGAAAAGTTATCCGAAACCTCGGCTTCTGGTGTTGCGTCGGCTGGTGGTACATCAACCCGCTCTTCCATGCGCACTTGCCCGCGTAAGAATGCCCCCTCTTCGCTGCTGAGTGCAGCCGTGACCACATCTCCCCACACTCGCCCCGTAGCACGGATTTCGAGCTTGCCACAGCGGATATTACCCTTTACCGCGCCAGCTACGATCACCGTTTCAGCTTGCAGCGTCTGGCAGGTCACTTTACCTGTCTCGCCGATGACTACCAAGCCTTGAATGGCAATCTCGCCCTCCACCGTGCCTTCGATGCGCACGCCGCCTTTGCCACGCAGGTCCCCCTTCCAGTTGATGCCTGGGCCAAGCACTGAAGTAACGCGTACAGCAGCAGGTTCTACATCGAAAGTTGGGGGTGTTTTCTTTTTTCCTAACATAACTGGTGGACTATTCCTTTGATCTAAACTCTCTGAGGCAATTATAAATCACTTGCCGGCAGTAATTCCTTGGTTAACTTTTGCAGCACCTTCGGGTCGATTTGCCAGCGCCAGGGCAGCGAGCGCCAAGGCTCCGGCACCGTTTTTATCCCCACGCGCGGCTTCACTTTCAGCACCTCAGCCGGCACTGATATACCTGCTTCGATAAAAAGGCCTGAATCCGGCGAACACAGGTCGGCCCGGTTCAGCTTGCCATCCAGAGCCAAAGCCTGTGTCAGCTTGGCGGGTCCATCAAGCCAGCCTTTTTTCTGGGCGAGCGTCGGACGCAGTTCTTCCATCTTTTCCAGCCCTTCGGTAGGTAAAATCCCGCGGATGAGCACGGCTGCTGGCACCCCCTCTCCATCCGTTACGGCATTAAGCAGCCAGTGCATACCGTAAGTGAAGTAGATGTAGGCATGCCCAGGTGGCCCATACATCGGTTCGGTGCGCGTCGTTAGGCCGACGCGGGCGTGGCAAGCTAAATCTTCCTCGCCCTGGTAGGCTTCGGTTTCAGTAATAAATCCGGCTAATCGCTCGCCATTGAAAAGGCGCACCAGGCGGCAGCCAATCAGCTGCGGCGCCACTTGTGGGGCTGGGCGGTCATAAAAGCTGCGTGGGAGAATATCTCCCGATCTAACTTCTGAGCTGTGGGTCACGTTCGATGGTCAGGCGCAGGCCGGTTTCCAGCGGGATGAGCGGCAAGTAGTTGAGCTTCTCATAGGCCTTCGAGATATCCGCACGCATGCGGGAAACGCCAGCACTTTTGTGCGGATTATAGATTTCCTCCGGCTTTGTCTCCGTCACTTGCACAATCAGGCGCACCAGCTCTTTGATGCTGGTTTCCACCCCGCTGCCAACATTGATAATCTCCTGGTCAACACCTTTGGCGGTGGCAGATGTGATTAAGGCATTGACCACGTCATCCACATAGACGTAATCACGCGTCTGGCTACCATCGCCATGGATCACGATGGAGCCGTTGGTAAGCGCGTGCTTGAGGAAATTGGCAATCACCGGCGGATGCGACGTGGGGACGCGCTGCCCGGGCCCATAAGCATTGAAAATGCGCAAGCAGACTGCTTCCACGCCGGATTGCGCCGCAATCGTACGCACATAATACTCTGCGGCCAGCTTGGAAACAGCATATACCGAAAGCGGGTGCACTTCGGCCGTCTCTTTAAAGGGGATATTCTCCTGATCGCCATAGATCGCCCCAGACGAGGCAAACACCACCCGCCGCACCTTAGTATCGCGGATGGCTTCCATTAAGGTCACCGTGCCGCCAACATTCACCGTGTCGTAATCTCGCGGGAAGAGCTGGGACTCGGGCACAGAAACCTTAGCAGCCAAGTGAAAGACGCAATCCACACCTGGCAAGAGCGTCCAAAGCAGTGCCTTGTCGTTGATATCCCCGCGAACAAATTGCACTTCAGGCAGCAGCCGGCTTGGGTCACCAGCCGAGGCATCGTCCAACACGAGTACCTGATGCCCCTGCCTGGCCAGCCGATTGCTCAGCGCGGTCCCGAGAAAACCTGCCCCTCCTGTGACTAAATAACGCATAAGTTACTTTCTACTTCTGAATGAGTCTCCAAATTGTGCGATATTTTAGCATGATTCTATTTTCTATAGATAAAGCTGCAAAGGATATGCCAACCGACAAGTATTTAGAGGCTGCAGAACTCGTCTCCCGGGATCGCGCGGGGAGAGTGACCCGAGTAAACCCGCCTCGGGTTGAGCGCCTGCATGCGCGCTAAGCTCTGTTGGAGCGCCTGCCAATCTGTGGCAAGTAAGGATTGCTTGCGCGCGCGTGAATCCTGCCCAATTAAATCTCCAATGATAAGGGTGCCATCCTCCAGCCAGAGGCTGGAATGCCCGGGCGTATGACCAGGCGTGTGGTATACCCGCGCAGCCAATCCGAAATCTGCAAGGCTGGCGCCATCCTCAAGCAGCACTTCTGGGTTTACCGGCGGAAGCGGCACAAAGACCTTGGCAATGCCCAGCCCTAAAGGGAAAAGATGCCCCACTCCGCGTACAATGCCCAAGTCCGAGCGGCCCGCGCGCAATGCGTCTGCGTCAGCGGGGTGCACGCCCACTGGAGCGCCAGTTTTGGCGTGCAGCGCAGCCGCACTGCCGTAATGGTCATAGTGCGCATGCGTGATCCAGATGAGCTTGAGATCCTGCCTGCCGAGGGCGTCCATTATAGCGAGCACCTTCTTTTCTTGGTGTGGCGAGCCGCAATCTACCAGCACCAATCCAGACTCGCCCTCTATCAAGAAGGCATATCCGAGCCCACAGGAAATCGGATGAATTTGCATTGAAACCTCGCTCAAAAGCTTTTCTTAGGCTCTTGTAATACAAGCAATCGTACCTTCACGCCATGGAGTTAAATTAAGGCGTGGTGAAATTTAGGACAAATGCAGAAACACATCCGGTTTTTGTTCCGCAATCCGTAACAAAGCTAAGGCAGGCCCGCTTGGTTTACGTCGCCCTTGTTCCCAATCTTGAACTGTACGCAAGCTCACGCCCATCATACCCGCAAAAGCCGATTGGGATAAGTGTAACTTTTCCCGAATAACTTTTGGGGATTCTGGAACACTTAAAGTGCGAACCCGCAGATCACCTTTGCCTGCCTTATATGCCTTGATTTCACGTACGCCGTCAAGGATTTCTTGTCCAATATCACGTTTATCCATCTTCTATCTCCTTAGCAATTTTACGTAATATGTGGGCAGGGATATTTTCGACCTCATTTTTACTGTAAATGGTCAATAACCAGATTTCATCATCTTTTGGTTTGAAGTAATAAACTATCCTCACGCCACCACTTTTCCCTTTGCCTGACATTGCCCAACGAATTTTTCGGACGCCTCTGTTCTCGCCGGTCTCCGAGTGCGCAGCCTTCCCGCAGGGTACCGAGCGAGGAACTTGACCGAAGGTCTCCCTGCTTACAAGCACTTGTGATCATCAATGGTCATAAATTCTTTGAGACTAGGGACCTAAAGGTCAACTGCCTTTCATGGTCTGGAGAGTGCGTAGCCTACCCGCAGGGTACCATGAAAGAACATAAGTATTATAGCAATTTTGAGCGTTAAAACAAAAAGCGCCCCCATTCACTGGGAGCGCCAACATTTCTTCTCTAGCTTATTTCATCACCGGGCGGAATTTATAGCCATACATTCGACTCGGTTCGCGCGATGGAAGTTCGGGTGAAAATTTAACCTTCAAAATCTTTATTTTCTATATTGTGTAGTGCTTTGTCAATCATTCTTAAGCCAAAACGGACAAGAATGCACTCTATAACAACTTCAGAAATTCAACTAAAGGAAGCATACATTTTGCATGTAATCCGTAACCAGCAAAACTGGCTACATAAAACTTGAGATCAAATAACTGTGACTGTGCATATTTATCAATTTCTGGATCACTTAGAATTGTTTTTAACTTCGGACTTCGTGGATTATGGTTGGCTAAGATAAAAATCACTTCAGGTTTTTCGTCAGCATTCAGTTTAACCTTTGCATTACTTGTGCCTTTATTAAATTTCAACAATCCAAGTTCATCAAGTTGATTAAACTGGCTTTCCATGGTTTCCAATAACCTTACGTAACTTTCTTGATTTGAGACCAATTTTTCCATATCTTTAAGATGCTTGAGCAGGCCTGCACTGCCGGTAAGTGCACTGTCACCATATTTCATCTCAATCAAAGCTGCTTTACAGTTACTACCGTTTTTTCGATGGGCTGCCAACCAGCGGATTGCCATGATGTCAAATCGAGCATTGGGTTCGGCTACTTCGATATCCGAAATGAAATATTCACTCTCATTCGAAATAGCCGAATTGTTGTTTTCACGAGCAATCAACTGTTGAAACTCTCTCTCTGCCTTGCCATGGGTTGAGAAGTATTCGTCCATAATATTCTTGCGACTTGGGAATGAATCAATCCAACTCCTTGAATCGTTTTGTTGCTTAATCTCAGTTGGAGAATCAGGAATGTGAAGCCCAGATTTATTGTATTGATCATCGAATGAAGCTTGATAAAAACCTTTGTTGTACTCTTTAATTTTGAGAATATTCCCACCACGATAATAAATATTGATGTAACTTTCTCGAATTGCCAGCATTAATGTATGGTCTTTTTTTACTTGTGTTAAGATTGGATGAAGCACACCGTCGGAATTAACAAGATCGCCCATAAATTTAACAGATAACTTTCTCATCTATACCTCCCACCACTCGCCATCATTATGCACTTCCACATTTTGGAATAACTCACTCTCTGTTCTCGCCGGTCTCCGAGTGCGCAGCCTGCCCGCAGGGTACCGAGCGAGGAACTTGACCGCAGGTCTCCCTGCTTACAAGCACTTGTGATCATCAATGGTCATAAATTCTTTGAGACCTAAAGGTCAACTGCCTTTCATGGTCTGGAGGGTGCGTAGCCAACCCGCAGGGTACCATGAAAGAACATAAGTATTATAGCAATTTTGAGCGTTAAAACAATAAGCGCCCCCATTCACTGGGAGCGCAAGCATTTCTTCTCCAGCTTATTTCATCACAGGGCAGAATTTATAGCCATATATACGACTCGGTTCGCGCCAAATGGGTATGCATGATTTTATAACCTTTTTTCATCTGAGGATGAGTCTTCAGGCAGGTAAGGAATCAGCCCTTTGCGGTAGGCTTCTTCCTGAATTGGGCGTGGCAACGACCGCGCATCGACAATGAAACCATTGACTGTGATCATCCATACTAAGGGATTTTGTTCCACCATACTGGGAAGCATCCACTTTTCATCCAACGGATTGATGTGCAACAAATCGCGAATTTGTTTGGCTTTGTTACCCCCTGTGCTGGTTGCTACACCAAACCAGGCGCACAAATCATCCGCGCACATATGAGGATTCTGCGATTTATCAAAAAGGAAGTTGACCGAGCCAATTGTATATACAATCCCACAGGCCCATGTCTTTGCCTGCCCACCAATCAATGGTGACGGTCGCTTACGCGCTAATTTCGCTGCAAGTTCTCTGCACAAAATTGCATACTCACTATTCAGTTTTTCTTCACATAGCATGTCAGTCAATGCGCAAATTTCTTGAAAACGTGGCTGCATTGCGTCTGGGACCGATAAGCTTTTTGACTTTGGGGACATATGTTTCATCCTATTAAAAAGGGGGTTTCATCAATAATCTGCCATATAATGTCGAGTTAGGCACTATTTGCGCAAGTATTCTCATTATTAATCCCTGATCATCTCCAATTTTGTCAGCTCTGTTCTCGTCGGTCTCCGAGTGCGTGCCTGCCCGTAGGTTACCGAACTCTACTTGTTCTCGCCGGTCTCTGACCGAGCGAGTGGGTTTGACCGTAGGTCTCCGCATTTATGTCATTACTGATTGACGATTGTGATAAACGGGTAATCATTCTTGAGGCCTGAAGCATAAACCTTACATGGTCGGGAGACCATGCAAGAACAGGATTGGTTTGGCTTTCGTTCTCGCCGGTCTCCGAGTGCGCAGCCTTCCCGCAGGGTACCATGAAAGAACACAAGTAGTATAGCAATTTTGAGCGTTAAAACAAAAGCGCCCCCATTCACTAGGAGCGCCTAAATTTCTTCTCCAGCTTACTTCATCACCGGGCGGAACTTATAGCCATACACGATAATCCCGCGTTCGTCGCCGTCATTGCGAATCTTGCGGGTAACCATCTCCACCGGCATGCCAATGTGCACGGGTTCTTCGCCCAGGTCAGTCAGCTGCGCGGTCACCATAGGTCCTTCCTGCAGCTTCACCAGCGCAATAGTATAGGGGGCTTGCTCTTCAAAGCCAGCTGGGGCAGTAGCCATGTGGGTGAAGGAATACACCTCACCCTGACCACTAAAGGTAAAGGGGGTCTTAGCCTCTCCGCCGCACTCCGGGCAGATATCCCTTGGCGGGAAAATTTTTGCTGAGCAATGCGGGCAGGTCTCCCCCACCAGCGCATAGCGTTGTTTTTTCAATCTCCAATAGCGTGGAACTTCCATCGTAAAACTCCTTCAGGTTCGTAACTTGGTTGGAGTTTAGCGAGCAGAGACTCTCAAAAGCTATCAGGTATTGGGTGAAAACTTTCAAAAACTGCCAAGTTGCCCTTCGCAGGCACCCCTGCTGTCATTTATGAGGCAATTAGTAAATCTTCCCTTGACCAAACAAAAAATGGCATAAGAGGGTGGAGCTGACATTGGCATCTTGTTGAAAGATAGAAAACTGGTCAATCGTAATCCGCCAGCTGATTTTTTGCCCACCCACATAGGTCAACACCGCCTCGAGCTGCTCTGTGCTCAGGTCCTGTAAGGCTAATGTAATATGCGGGCGCCACATGCCTGGGCTGTAGAGCATGTTTGGTTCATGCGCATAAGGCAGCAGCTCCAGCCACAAGCGGGAATGCAGCTTTACCAACGGCGGATTAGGTTTAATCTTAAGATAAACTACCGGTGCCTGACTAATGAAGGAGCCCACGTCTTCAACAAATATCTCAAAAGGTTCTACTTCGGTAGCGATCTTTTCTAGGAGCGGCGTGACAGCTTTCAGGTCATAGCTATCGCAAATATGCCAGGTGAAGTGTGGAACAGTGGTGTTTTCAATGTAACGCGAGCCAAATTTTTCCTTTAAATCCTGCCACAAAGCCAGAATCTGGTCTTCGAAAGGTTTCGGAAAAGTGGATACTAAGGCTTGCATTTTTTGCCCTGATTATATCAGGCTAAACTTTTAGAGGCGCAAAGCTCCCTTCTACACACACCCGGTATTCATGCTCACTTTATTGAGTCGTGATATGATAGCGGCAGCATGTCAATTTATCCAAATACACCATCCGAAGGTGATGATCAATATCCAAGCGAAGCCCAACCCGTCGCAAAAACGGAAGTGGGTTTCTTCGCCAAGCTATGGCAGCAGCTGGTAAATCTGGGCTTAGATGAGCGTGTGGCACGTTTAGGCTCGGTATTTTTCACCGCGCTGCTCTTGGTGGGCGTGGTGATGATTATGGGGCGCTTTTACGCCAGCCCTAGCGGTGGTGCTGCCAGCGCAGAGCTGCGCTCGG
>DMCS01000108.1:17012-19367 GCA_003445715.1 Candidatus Mesolinea sp.
TGCACACTATTTTGCCCGCGCTCCCGCGTACGGAGATTATCACTTACACTATTCAGCCCGGTGATTCCCTCTTTTCGATTGCAGAAAAATTCGAGCTCAAGCCCGAAACAATCTTGTGGGGCAACCGCTACACCTTAGGGGATGACCCGCACATGATTTATGCCGGCCAGGAGTTGCGTATCCTGCCGGTGGATGGCACACTGCATCTCTGGAGCGCCGGCGAAGGCTTGAATGGTGTGGCAGAATACTACGGCGTGACGCCAGAAGATATTATCAACTATCCCGCCAATCACCTCAACCCAGCCACGCTTGGCGACTATGCCAACCCCAATATTGCCCCAGGCACGCTGCTGGTAATCCCGGGCGGCAAGGGTGAGTTCCCCGATTGGCGCACCCCGCGCATCACGCGCGAAAACCCAGCCACAGCTGTGAACGTCGGTCCTGGCGCCTGTACCGGCTCTTATGACGGCGTGATGGGCACGCTCATCTTTACCTGGCCGGTGGCGAACCACTACCTTACCGGCTATGATTATGACCCCGAGGCGAACCACTTTGGCATTGATATATTTGGCGAGTTGGGTGAACCGGTGCATGCCGCCGATAACGGCGTGGTGGTCTATGCCGGCTGGAATGACTGGGGCTACGGAGAGATGGTCGTGATTGACCATGGGCAGGGCTGGCAGTCGCTCTATGCACACCTCAGCACGGTGGAGGTAAGCTGCGGTCAGGAGGTTTACCAAGGGGATGTGATTGGCACGGTTGGCAGCACAGGCAGCTCCAGCGGCCCGCACTTGCACTTTGAGTTGCGCAGCGATGAGTTTGGCCGCGTCAACCCCTGGGATTTTCTGCAGTAATTTGAATCCTTTATGCGTACTACATTATCAGAATAAACAACTTAGATTATTAATTATTTTTCAATTCCTGAAACGTGTTTATAGGCTAAAATCAGTAAATCTTTCAACTCATCAATATTTTCATAATTTCCTGAAAGGGTTCTAAAAATAGCATCATTGAACGATTTCTCATATCGCTGATATGCCCATTTTTGACCTTTATAATTTTTAGCAACTTCTTCTGGGATTTTTAATCTCAGGCTCCACTTTTGAGTGCTATCAAATTCAACATGAAATATTATTTTATTGCCCAGTTTAAAAGGTACATAGGTTTTATTGAAGTTATAGGTTAAATTCCATTTCTGCTCTTTTACAAAAGCTGCCAATGCATCCACAGTTTTTTTGAATTCTGCTGTAGCCTCTTTGCCATGATTTTTTTCATAGTATTCCCAGGAATAGTCTCCCATAGGTTTTGTTGAAATAGCTTTTTTGTAACTAGTATCCTCTAAAACTTCTACCAAGATGAATTCATCCTGATCATCTGAAAACCGTTGAATTTGAATCAAATCGACAGCGTAGTTTATTTTGGAAGACATGCGAAGAACATTAGGATTAAACGACGGTGCAATGATGATAATCCTAATTTGAATAGAGTCCCAATCAATATTTATGTCTTCTGGTTTATTTTTTGCTTCTAACCAAATTGCTTTGATTGAATCAGGATTCGTCTCCGCCCATACTGCATAGCTTAATACCTGCGGAAGGACATCTTCACTTACTTGCACATTTTTCATCTCAATAAGGCAAATGTTGCCATCCGGATCGACACCTAACATATCAGGAATGCCTTGCCTAGTGCCTGAGCGAATTTGACGATAGATGATGATAATATCGCCTAGTAGATCTTGATTTTTAAAAACATATTCTTCAAAATCACGCTCACTGGGAAAATCTTTAACCGGAATGTTTTTTGTAGAAGCTTCATGTTTCCAATAGAGATTTGGCATTTTTACCTCGGCTTGAACAAGTTCTTTTCCATTTGAGAATCAATTCTTGAAATATTTTATCATATTTCTGTATTTTCTTGTGCCAATCTTACTTGTTCTCGCCGGTCTCCATTTTTGTTCTCGCCGGTCTCTGACCGAGCGAGCGGTCTTGACCGCAGGTCTCCAAAATGAGTGCCGGTTTCTTTGAGACCTAAAGGTCAAATGCCTTGCATGGTCGGGAGACCATGCAAGAACAGGGGTACCATGCAAAAAGAGGACTGTTTTAAGATTTCTATGGTGCTGCTGTGCTAAAATAAATCTATGGAAACACAGCAATTCCGTGATATCCGACCCTCACCCATCGCTGGAACCTGGTACCCCGGCGAGCCTTCCGAACTGCGCCAATTGATCGAGAGCTTCTTGCAGGCTGCTAAAACTCCCCCATTCCAAGGCGAGATTCTGGGCGTGATCGTCCCCCACGCCGGCCTGATTTACTCCGGGCTCACCGCTGCGCACGCTTTCAAAGCGCTCATCGG